>CAZSUH010000016.1:0-36042 GCA_964609905.1 uncultured Verrucomicrobiota bacterium | reverse complement strand
CTCCTTGCTTGAATGGGTCAGCCGCTAACCACCCCCCCGAAACTGACCGATTACGATAAAAACACTTTCACTTTTCCCCGGAATTTCCTAGGATAGAAAGCTGTAGACATTTCCGGGCGATTCCTGCGGAAAATCCCCTCCAAACCGGCCTTTTCATTTCACAAAAGGCCGGTATTAGGGAGGATAGGTGGAAGTAGACCTATCCGGGGAAAAGGAATAGCCCGATGCATAACTCTCCAAACGGCAACGAATTACAACTCCAGGAATTTGCCCATTATCTGATCCGAAACCGGCTGGCCAGGGAGGAACATTCGCGTTTCTTCGTGTTCTGGTTCCGAAAATTCCTTTCGCTGGAGCCGGCCGATCCCAAGTTGACCTTGTTTGAGCGGCTGGATCTTTTTCTCCAGGGACTCCAAAAGCAGTTAAGCGGCACGTCCCTGCTGATGGCCCAACTCATGTATGGCGGCGGCTTGCGCGTCATGGAATGCTGCCGGCTGAGGGTCAAAGACATCGATTTCGACCAGCGTTTCCTCATTGTGCGGGAGGGAAAGGGTAACAAGGACCGCACCACGCTGTTGATGGTTTACACCCACGTGGTGCGCGACCTGCGGACGCCGGCGATAAGCCCCCTGGATGCGCTCTGATTTTGACGGGATTAGCGGAACATGATACCTTTTCGGGAACAAAGGAACACACCATGCCCGCCAAGCCGATCCTCAAGCCCCTCGCCCCCACGCCCGTCCCGCTCCAGCACCGCGTCCTGCCGCCCGTCGCCCCCGTCCCCGACGAAACCGTGCCCGCCACCCGCGCCCTCGCCAAGGCCGCCAAAAAAGCCGTCAAAAAAGCGGCCACCGCCAAATCCGCCGCCGACTCGCGCAAGCAGAAGGCCCTGTCGGTCACCCAGGCGATTCTGAAAAACCTGGCCATCCTGCAGAAGGCGTTTCTTCGCGTGGTCATGCTGCTCGGCCAGGTGCGCGACGAGAAGCTCTACGCGGAACTCGGCCACGCCACCATCGAGGCGTATGCCGCCGCCGAGCTCAAGCTCAAACGCTCCGCGCTGGCCATGTATCTCCGGGTGTACGACTGGCTCCGCAAAAACCACCCCGACCTGCTCAAGCCCGGGGCCAAAGTCAAACTCGCCGACCTCCAGGACGCCATCGACCTGATCTGGATCGAAGAGGAGCTCACGCGGGAAAGCCTGCCCGCGGACAAAAAAGCCGCCCTGCAAGACCTGCAACGGAAAGCGCTCGATGGCACGCTGCGCCGTTCTGAAGTGCGCGCCTATAAGGCGAGCGGGAACAATAAGATCACGGACGGGAATCGGGCCTTCCTTTCGAAGTTGCGCCGCCTGCGAGAATACGGCGCCGCACTGGCCGGATTGCCCGAAGGGGTGATCGGGCACCTGGAAGCCGCCATCGACATTCTCAACGGCGCGGTGGGGGATGCCAAAAAGAAGGGCGTGAAAAAGATCGCCAAACGGCCTACGGCAGGATTTTGAACATAAGTTAACGCCTTGCCGCGCAACGAGATACAACCAATTCCAGCCGGCTGGAATCGTAGACGCCCACGCACGCGTCTAGGCGGTTTCTATACTTAGGATTTCTGCCCATACGTGGCGTTGGGCCAGCACAATGCCGGCCTCGCCGGTGGGGTAGGGGAAGACGGCGCCGGCCACTTCAGTCCCGTCGACCAGGCCGCATTTTTAGCTTGCCCTTTGCGGCAATAAGATATGAAATAGGCTGGATTAACGCAAGAGACTTGTCTTCGGGATTCAGGTGATCCGCCGCCTTCCGGGCGGAAAGTCCTGACCGGCGGTGAAAGCCCGCGAGCCCTTCCCGTGGAAGGGTTGATCCGGTGGAACTCCGGGGCCGACCGTACAGTCGGGATGGGAGAAGAAACCGGTCTTGCGGCAGCGCCATCTGTTTGTCGTTGCGCCCGAAGACAACCGTGCTTCGGGCGTTATTTTTTAGGGGAAGCCATGAACGAAGCTCATCACGACCGCCAGGCGGCCGTGGATTCCGAACTTGACGGCATCGATGTGGCGCTCGACGCCATCCGGCGCGGGGAGATGGTTGTTGTCACGGACGACGAAACCCGTGAGAACGAGGGCGATCTTGTTATGGCGGCGGAAAAGGCCACCGATACCGCGATCAATTTCATGATCACGCACGGCCGCGGCCTGATCTGCGTGGCCATGACCCGCGAGCGGCTGGAGCAACTCCGGATCGGCCCCATGCCGCGGACGGGGGACGGGGACGCGCACGGCACCGCCTTCATGGAGTCCGTCGATGCGCGGGCCGGAACCACCACCGGAATCAGCGCGCCGGATCGCGCGCGGACGATCCGGACGCTGTTGGACAACCACACGACGCGGCGCGACCTGATGAGTCCGGGGCACACCTTCCCCTTGCAGGCCCGGGAGGGGGGCGTCCTGCGCCGCGCGGGCCATACGGAGGCGGCGGTGGACCTGGCCCGCCTGGCGGGACTCGCCCCCGCGGGCGTGATCTGCGAGATCCTCAAGGAGGACGGGCACATGGCCCGGTTCGCCGAGTTGCGCGCCTTCTCCCGCAAACACGGCCTGAAGATGACCTCGGTGCGCCAGTTGATCGCCTGGCGGCGGAAGCGGGAAAAACTGGTGGAGCGGATCGAAACGGTTCAGTTGCCGACGCCAGCCGGCATCTTCACTCTGAAACTGTATCGCTCGCTCCTGGATGGGGTGGACCATGTGGCCCTGGTCATGGGCCAGCCAGAGACCGTGGACGCCCCACTCGTGCGGGTCCATAGCGAATGCATGACCGGCGATGTTTTCGGCTCCCTGCGTTGCGACTGCGGGGAACAGTTGAAGCAGGCCATGCAACGGGTGGCGCAGGCGGGGGTCGGGGTGGTGCTGTATATGCGCCAGGAAGGGCGCGGGATCGGACTGGCCAACAAGCTTCACGCATACGCTCTGCAGCAGCGCCATGGATTGGATACCGTGGAGGCGAATGAGAAACTCGGTTTCGCGGCCGATCTCCGCGATTATGGAATCGGCGCCCAGATACTCTCGGATCTTGGCTTGCGCCGCATCCGCCTGATCACCAACAATCCGCGCAAAGTGATCGGGCTGGAGGGATACGGACTCGAGATCACGGAACGGGTGCCGCTCGTGACGAAACCGAACGAACACAGCCGGGCTTATTTGAAAACCAAAAAAGACAAACTGGGCCATTTGTTGTAACATCGTGGAAACCCACAAGGAGCATGGACATGAAGGAAATCGGCGCGTCCCTCATCGGTAACGGAATCAAGGTTGGCATCGTGATCAGCCGGTTCAACGACTTTTTCACCAAGCAACTCCTGGGCGGCGCGGCGGATTGCCTGACCCGGCACGGGGTGCAGACGGACGACATCACGGTCGTCTGGGTGCCCGGCGCGAACGAAACGCCTTATGCGGCCCAGAAAATGGCGCAGTCGGGCAAGTACCAGGCGGTCATCGTGCTGGGCTGCGTGATCCAGGGCGCCACCCGTCATGCCGAGTTGATCAACAGCCAGGTGGCCCGCTCGCTCATCTCGCTCGGACTCGACACGAAGGTGCCGGTCATCAACGGCGTGATCACCGCCGAAAACCTGGAACAGGCGGTCGAACGGGCCGGAACCAAGGCGGGCAACAAGGGCTGGACCGCGGCCCAGGCGGCGATCGAAATGGCGAACCTGCTCAAGCAACTATGAATGAACGCATGAAAATGAGACGCGACGCGCGGGAATTCGCGTTGCAGTTCCTGTTCGAGATCGAGTTCGAGCACGCGGATATCCAGGAGGCCCTGAAGGAGTTCTGGTTACTGGCGGACGAGGCGCCGCCCTCCGAGGCCTGCCGGACCTTCACCGAGCAGCTCATCTGGGGGGTGCTGGAGCATCTCGACGAACTGGACGCCATCCTGCGCAAAGTCGCGGAGAACTGGGATGTCAAACGCATGGCGCGGGTGGACCGCAATATCCTGCGCATCGCGATCTACGAGATGAAGTTTCGAGACGATATCCCGCCCGTGGTGTCCATTAACGAAGCCGTGGACATTGCGCGTGATTTTTCGGGCGCCGTGTCAGGAAAATTCGTGAACGGTATCCTGGACCGTATCAGTAAGAATTTGGGACGGCCGCTTCGCACCGTTAAAAAGGAAACGACGGAGCCCGGAGTGGAAGCGAAAACCGATGTGGAGGCTTCATCGTGAGGAGCTGGTTCCAGGCCTTAACCCGAACCCGGCAGGTGATTGCCGACCGGTTCCGATCTTTGGTACGGGGCGGAAGGCCCGATCCGCACACACTCGACGAGTTCGAGGAACTGCTCATCAAGGCCGATGTGCCGCCGCGCCTGGCGGCCGAATTTCTCGAAGAGGTGCGCCACGGTTCCGGTCCCGGCTTGGCCGATCGGCTCGAACAGGCCATGCTGAAACGGTTGGGCGATGGATCGCTCTTCGACTGGTCGTTTACCGCAACGCCCCGGGTCATCCTGCTGGTCGGCGTCAACGGCTCCGGAAAAACCACGACAGCCGCCAAACTGGCCCGACTTGCCAAAAACCGGGGACGTTCCGCGCTGTTGGCGGCGGCGGACACGTTCCGGGCGGCTGGCACGGATCAGCTCCGTATCTGGGCGGATCGCGTGGGCTGCGAGTGCGTCTCGGGGGTTCAGGGATCGGATGCCGCGGCGGTGGCCTACGACGCCGTCAAGGCCGGCCTTGCCCGCAAGCTGGACATGGTGATCGTGGATACGGCCGGCCGCATGCATACGCGCCAGCCGCTGATGGAGGAGCTCCAGAAGGTTCGGCGATCGATCGGCAAGTGTCTGCCGGGCGCGCCGCACGAGGTGTGGATGGTGGTGGACGCCGCGCTGGGTAACAACGCCCTGTCGCAGGTGAAACATTTTAATGCGCTCATTCCCCTGACCGGCCTGATCGTGGCCAAGCTGGACGGTTCATCCAAGGCCGGTTTTCTGCTCGGCTTGCGCCAGGAACTCGGCGTCGCGGTCCGGTTTGCGGGTTTGGGCGAGGGCATGGACGATCTGGAGCCGTTTCAGCCCGGCGAATATGTCCGCGCCTTGCTGGGTCAGGAGTCGGCGGGGGCGGAAGGGGAGGGGTGATGCGCGATTCCTCCGACAGGGAAGACCGTCGTTGGTTGAGGGAAGCGCTCCGGCTTGCCGCCCGCGGCGAAGGTTGGACCCGGCCGAACCCGCCCGTTGGCGCCTTGGTTGTGAAAAATGGCGAAGTTGTGGGGCGCGGCTGGCACCGCAAGGCCGGCGGCCCGCATGCCGAGGTGTTTGCGCTGGAGGAAGCGGGCGCCGCTGCCCGCGGGGCCACCTTGTATGTGACGCTGGAACCCTGTTCCACCTGGGGCCGCACGCCTCCCTGCACCGACACCATCATCAAGGCCGGCGTTCGACGGGTCGTGGCGGGGATCGACGATCCCAATCCCAAGCATGCGCGGCGGGGTTTTACCGAGCTGACGAAAGCCGGCCTTGCGGTTCAGGGCGGTGTTTGCGAAAAGGACTGCAAGTCCATAATCGCCCCGTTTCGGAAGCACATCCTGACCGGACGCCCTTACGTGACGCTCAAGCTGGCGATGACGCTGGACGGGCGCATCGCCGACCGCACGGGCCGGTCGCGCTGGATCACCGGCGAATTGTCTCGTAAATGGGTACACCGGTTGCGTGGCCGGGTGGACGCCATCCTGGTCGGAGCGGGCACCGTGCGCGCCGACAATCCTTCGCTTCTCCCCGCCGGACCGAATCCGAACCCCGTTTATCGGGTCATCGTGGACGGCGCCGGCCGTGTGCCGCCGGAGGCGCGGGTGTTGACCGATGCCCGGGCCTCCCAAACCATCATGGTCACGGCGACCGGATGTCCGGCTTCCGTCATCCGCGCCTGGCAGGCGCAGGGGGCCTGTGTCTGGCCGTTGCCGGCCAGGAAAACAAAGATCAGCCTGGCGGCGCTCCTGAAACGACTGGGAAAGATGGGTTTGCTGCATGTGGTCTGCGAAGGGGGCGGCGACCTGGCCGAGGGCTTGATCCGGGCCGGACTGGTGGATGAGTATGCGCTGTTTTACGCGCCGGAGCTGCTGGGCGGCGGCGGCGTCCCTGCCATCGGCGGCGCCGGCTGGCTATTGACCCAGGCGCCCACGCTTCGAATTGAATCCGTGCGCCGTCTTGGACATGATCTATTGGTGCGGGCTTTTCCGAAAAAGGCAGGGGAGGGCGCATGTTCACCGGGTTGATCGAACGGGTGGGGAAGCTGGAGCGCATCGAGCCTCGCGGAGAAGGCGCGGGGCTGACGATCCGGTCGTCGGGTTGGCTGGAGCCTTTGGAAAAAGGGGAAAGTGTGGCGGTGGA
The DNA here is from genome assembly GCA_964609905.1 of uncultured Verrucomicrobiota bacterium. GTDB lineage: Bacteria > Verrucomicrobiota > Kiritimatiellia > CAIKKV01 > CAIKKV01 > CAZSUH01. Next base: position 29,687 of record CAZSUH010000016.1, on the reverse strand, counting down.
TGGCGTATGCCTGACCGTGACCGGCGGCACGGCCGCTCAGTTTACCTGTGACGCGCTGAAGGAAACACTGAACCGGACCACCCTTGGCGATAAAAAGCCGGGTGCGCCGGTGAATCTGGAACGGGCGCTGCGGGCGGACAGCCGGTTGGGCGGCCATTTTGTCAGCGGGCATGTGGACGGCACCGGGCGAATCGCGTGCATCGGACGAGCGGGTCCGGATTGGGTGCTGGATATCGAGGCTGACCCGGAGTTACTGGACGGCATGGTTTTCAAAGGATCGATCGCCGTCAACGGCGTCAGCCTGACCCTGGCGCGGGTGGACGAAATCGGTTTTTCCGTTCACTTGATCCCGCACACGTGGGAAGCGACCACCCTGCATGGCCTGAAGCCGGGGAATCGGGTCAACCTGGAAACCGACATGCTCGGCAAATATGTGAAGGCTTTTCTGGATAAAGGGTTGGCCCGGGGCAAGCCTGGCGGGTTGACTTGGGAAAAGCTGCGCGAGGCCGGGATGGCGGAGTGGCCCCATTGACGGTTCGGCTGTTGACCTGATGGGCAAGGCAGTGCCGCCGAGGCATTGCAAAAAAACGCGCGTCGGGATTGACCGGCCTGTCGGGGAGTGATAGGATAATGTTCTATCTTTGAAATCCTCGATACAGGGAAACCGATGATTGACAAATTGCTTGAGCTTCAGGAGCGGGATATTCGGATCTCGCAGATTGAGCGGGAATTGCAGGATAATCCCGCCCGTAAGGAGCAGATGCTCGCACGCATGAACGACTCCAAAACCGCCCTGGCGGAAGCCCGTGAAAAGCTCAAGCTCCAGCAATCCAAGATGAAGGGGTTCGATCTCGAAATCGAGAGCCGGCGGGAAAAAATCCGAAAACTGCTGACCGACCAGTCCACCTTGAAGACGAACAAGGAATACCAGGCCGTGACGGTGCAGATTCGAGGCGTGGAGCAGGAGATTTCCAAGCTCGAAGATCAGATACTGGGTGTCTGGGGGTTGGTGGAAACCAGCGCCTCGGAGGTCAAGGCGCGCGAAAACGAGCTCAAGAGCGAGGACGGAGTCGTCCAACAGGATATCAAGGGACTGGACGCCCGTGTGGCCGAGTTGGAAAAGGAGTTGGCGGCCTTGAAGGGCGAACGGAACGCCATGGCGGCTGGAATTGAGTCCCGGTGGCTGACCATCTACGAGCGGATCATGGCCAAGAAGAAGGATCGGGCGCTGGTCAAGGTGACGGAGGGGGTGTGCGGCGGTTGCCACATGTCGTTGCCGCCGTACCAAAAGCATGATGCGCGCAAGCGGGCGGACATTATCACCTGCACCTTTTGCGGTCGCATGCTGTACGCCTGATGTTTTTTGTCGAGGGGTAGGGGCGATTCGGTCGCTGCGGAACATCCGCAAGGGTGTTCCGGAGAGGAAAGTCCGGACTCCACAGGGCAGGATGTCCCGCTGTAGTGGCGGGAAACCTTCCGGCAAACGGAAGGGATGGACAGCGCCACAGAGACATACCGCGGCGGGCCGCAAGGCCTGACGCAAGGGTGAAAAGGCGGTGTAAGAGACCACCGGGAGCGCCCGTAAGGGCCTTCGCAAGGCAAGCCCCATCCGGAGCAAGATCAAATAGGAAACGGAGAGACGGCCCGTCTCGCGTTCCTTCGGGAGCACCGTTTCGGGTTGATCGCATAGATAAATGACCGACACGGCAACGTGAACAAAATCCGGCTTATGTCCCTTATCCCTCGACTCTTTTTATCGGTTCCAAGCGGCTGGGCCGCGGGCGGCATCCTGATCGTCGTTTTCCTTCTGAGCGGTTTCGGGGTCGCGTGGGCGATCCGGGATCTCCCCGACATTCCGGCCGATCCGGCCGTCCTTGAACCGGGCGAATCGCCGGTCGTATCAGCGCTGGAAACGCGCCCAGCCCGCTCATCGATCCCCTTGGAGGGGTGGGCCGTGTTCCGGATGGATGGAGAAGCGGTTCGAGAGGTTGCGGGTTCGCTGGCTGACCGCTTCAGGCTTGCCGGCACCTTTCGGGTGATGCAACCGTCGGGCCTGGTGCGGAAAGCGGTTATCAGCGATCAGCTAAAAACGAACCAGACCATCGTGGCGACGGGTGATTTTCTGGATGATGGCATTTTAGTAGAGGCGATCGACGACCGGCGGATTGAACTGGTGCAGAATGACGTCACCTGCGAACTGACGCTGGAATACGCCGCGGTGGACGGCGGGAGCAACCGAACGGATGACGCCGGAGGAATGGCCGAAGACACCCGCGGATATGAGGTGGTCAGTCGCGGCCGGTTTGGTTTGCAAGTGACGGAGGACCGGTGGCTGTTTGAGCGGAAAAAAATGCTGGCTTATTACAACGAGGTGTTGGAAGACGCCGACCGGTTGGTGGCATTATTTGACTCCCTGAAGCCCTTGTATGACGAGAAACGAAAGATCGGCGGCTACATCCTGATTCCGGAAGGCGAAAAGGAGTTTTTCCGGGAAGTCGGATTAAAAGAAGGCGACGTGCTGCGGAAGGTGAACAAGATGCCGTTGATGAATCGACGTGTGGCGGAAGGCTTCATCCGTGACTTTGCCGACAACCAAATGAACGTGGCGGTGCTCGACATTGAGCGGGAAGGCAAACCCGCGACCTTGGTCTTTGAGTTTCGTTAAACGAAGCGAATTCAGCCTGTCTGTGACCGGTATGCCAATTAGTAGACATAAGATATATTATGCGACGCGATGTGCTGTCGATATCGTATGTCCTTGGGCCGCAATTGGTTACGCTTCTTGTGAATAACCCGTCAATTCAGGCTTCTCGCCGAGGGGTTTACAGGATGTTAACAGGCGGACAAATTCCGGTTACTCAATGAGGCCCCAGCGCCAGCTGAGCGGCCAATAGACAAACAAGGCGGGCCCCATTAACTTTTCCTCGGGGATCGCGCCAAAGTAACGGCTGTCTTTGCTGTTCGTGGTGTTGTCGCCCAACCCGAAATAATGGCCGGCCGGGACGGTGACTTCATCGTCGGGATTCTTCAAAAATCGCACACCCGGCAGCGAGCGGCCGTCTTTGTACCCGAATTCGTACCCCTTGAGACGGGTGACCACTTTCGCCATGCCCGGCACCTGATCCGTCGGTTTTCCGTTTACGTATAACATCGGGGGATCGATTCTCAGCTTATCCAACGGCCGGCCGGCCAATCGCTTGATATAGTGGGTGTCGGGGGTGATTTGGTCCGGGTCCATGCCTTGCGTGCTGAACACCATGACTTCCCCCACCCTGGGTCGTCGGAAATTCCAGATAATCCGATTGACGAACAGATGATCACCCGCCAGGCGGATCCCCGATGCAAGCAATTGGCCGGGGACCACCGTCTCGCCGGGTTGGACATGCGTCTTCAGCCCTTTGGGAATGGAATAATAGATGCCGCCAATTCCCCAGCCCATTTCCGACGCACGCTCCGGAACCCGGGGGTCTGCATAAATTCGTCCCCCGCTTTTCGCCCGAATCTCGAACGGCATTTCGCCCGTGATCAGAAAACGAATACTCCGGAGCGGGAAAAAGTCGCGAAACAAAGGCGGCGCCCATTCGGGTTTATAATGGATTCCATACAAAGTCGGCTGCATGGAGCCGGTGGGAATCTTGAAGGGTTGCAGGATATACGTGCGGAATCCCATCGCCACGGCCAGCGCCACGACGATCAGTTCCACCCACTCCCGCACAACCGGATGTGAGGGCGTCGGGTAAACCACCTGAATGGCGGCGCACAACGCGCTCCCGGCCTTCTCGAAGGCCGCGGGATCCGCCGCGGCGACGGCAACCCGAAGGGCTTTTTCCGCCTGAGTCAGGCGCTCCAGAGATTCACGGGAGACGACATCCTCCCGCATGCAGCGGGCCAAACGTGATGCGTGCAGAAGGCCTTCCGCCTTCTTCCGCAATCGTCTTTTCATGAAAAAGCGCATGGGCATTCCTGATCGGTTACAGGCCGGTCTTGAGCACGGAAACAAAAGCCTCCTGAGGAACGTTCACGCTTCCGATCTGCTTTAACCGCTTCTTGCCTTCCTTCTGACGCTCCAGCAATTTGCGTTTCCGGGTGATGTCACCGCCGTAACATTTCGCGGTCACGTCCTTGCGCAGCGCGCGGATCGTCTCCCGCGCGATAATCGTCTTGTTGATCGCCGCCTGGACCGGCACCGCGAACTGGTGCGGCGGGATCGCCTCTTTGAGGGCTTCGCACATCTTCCGGCCCCGGAATACCGCCTTGTCGCGATGCACGATGGCCGAAAAGGCGTCCACCGGTTCGCCGTTCAGGAGAATGTCGAGTTTGACCAGGTCCGACTCCTGGTAGCCGCTGTGCTCGTAGTCCATGGAGGCATAACCCTTGGTGACGTTTTTCAGGGCGTCGTGAAAATCCACCAGGATTTCATTCAGGGGCAGCTGACAGGTCATCATAATCCGGGTGGTGTCCAGCGATTCGGTTTTCACCACCTCGCCGCGCCGTTCCCGGACGATCCGGATGATGTCTCCGATATGCTCGTTCATGCAGATGATGAAGGCCCGAATCGTCGGCTCCTCGATCCGATCGATCTGGGTGGGTTCCGGCATGTGATGGGGATTGTCGATCTCCTTAACCTCGCCGTTCTTCAGGTAAAGCCGGTAGATCACGGACGGATAGGTGCTGATGAGGTCCATGTCGAATTCGCGGCGCAACCGCTCCTGGACGATTTCCAGATGCAGCAATCCCAGGAATCCGCAACGAAAACCGAAACCGAGCGCCACGGAGGACTCGGCCTGGTAGGCCAGCGAGCTGTCGTTGAGCTTCAGTTTTTCGAGGCTGGATTTGAGTTTTTCCAGATCGGCCGAATCCACGGGATACAGGCCGCTGAACACCATGGGATGCACCTCCCGGAAACCGGGCAAGGCCACTTTGGCGGGTTTGGCGGCGTCGGTGATGGTGTCGCCGGTTTTAACCTCGTCGGCCTCCTTGATGGTGCCGATCACATAGCCCACCTGCCCCGCTTCGAGGGCGGGCGTGGGAGTTTGTTTGGGCCGGAAAATGCCGACTTCCTTGACTTCCGTCTGCAAGCCGCTCTTCATCAACCGGATTTTGTCGCCGGCTTTGATGCGGCCGTCGAACACCCGCACGTATGGAATTACGCCGCGGTAGGCATCGTAGGTGGAGTCGAAAATCAGCGCCCGCAGGGGGGCGTCCGGAGTGGTTTTCGGCGGCGGCACGCGCGCCAGCACGGCGTCGATGACCGCTTGAACGTTCACCCCCGTCTTGGCGCTGATGCGGGGCGCGTCGTGCATGCTTAACGACAGGATATCCTCGACTTGTTTGGCCGCCTCGTCGGATTTGGCGCCGGGCATATCGATCTTGTTCAGCACCGGAATGATTTCCAAATTGCTGTCGATCGCCAGGTAGGCGTTGGCCACCGTCTGGGCCTCGACGCCCTGGGAGGCGTCGATCAACAACACGGCGCCTTCACAGGCGGCCATGCTCCGGGACACCTCGTAGGTAAAATCCACATGGCCGGGCGTGTCGATCAGGTTGAGTTCGTACCCGACTCCGTCCGCGGCGGTGTAATACATGGTCACGGGATGGGACTTGATGGTGATGCCCCTTTCCCGCTCCAGGTCCATGGCGTCCAAAAGCTGCTCTTTCATGTCGCGATTCGCGATGGTGCCGGTCATTTGCAGCAATCGGTCGGCCAGGGTGGATTTGCCGTGGTCGATATGGGCGATAATGCAGAAGTTGCGAACGCGCGTCAGATCGCGGGCCATGGCGACGTCATTCCCCTTTCCGCGCCGGTCCGCCGGCTTCCGGGTGGGTGGCCTCCGCGGCCTTCCGCATAGCCGCCACGGCGGCTTTCATGTCCGGCGCGCGGAACAGGGATGTTCCGGCGATCAGAATGGAGGCGCCGTGCGCGGATGCCACAGGGGCAGTCTGCAGGTCGATCCCGCCGTCCACCGAGATGTCAAACGGCAGGTTTCGTTTCCGACCATAGTCGTAGATCGCGCGCATCTTGGGCATCATGCTCTCGATAAACCGCTGCCCCCCGTAACCGGGATGGACGGTCATGACCAGCACGTCGTCCACATGTGCCAGCACGGGAAAAACGGCCTCGGCGGGCGTGTCAGGCTTGAGGGTGATGCCGGGGCGCGCGCCCAGTTGCCGGATCGTCTTCAGGGCGTCGACCACCTCGCAATCGGCCTCGATGTGGATCAGGAGCGTGTCGGCGCCGGCGTCGACGAACCGTTCCAGGTACCGGTCCGGATTGGTCATCATGAGATGCACATGCAATTCCGCGGACACCGTGTGACGCGCCATTTTCACGACGTCAGGACCCATGCTCAGGTTGGGCACGAAATGGGCGTCCATGATGTCCACATGCAACGCATCCCCGCCGGAGGCGATCGCCATCCGACATCCCTCGGCGAGATGGCCGAAATCGGCCGCCAGCAACGACGGCAGTATTCGAATTCCGCCGCGGCGGCCGGGAAGCCGGTTCGATGGATTGGGCACAAGAGGATGCATAAAGTCACATATTATGCCAGTTCAGTACCCGACGCGCCAGAGAAAAAGTCCCTGCGCCGGCGCGGTCGGAACAGTCGCGGTGCGGATCCGTGAGGCCAGGATGGCCTTGACGGATTCAGGCGGAAGCGCCCCCTCCCCAACCCGAATCAGCAATCCGGCGATGCTACGCACCATTTTGTATAAAAAACCTTCGCTTCGCACGACGATCGCGAACTCGTGCCCCTTTTTAAGGATATCCAGACGCGTGATCTCCCGGACCGTGCTTTCCACAATGCGGTTGGGATTGGCGGTGATGGCGGCGAAGTCCCGCCGGCCCTTCAGAAATTCGGCGGCCCGGCGCATGGCCGCCACGTCCAGAGGCCGCACGCAATGCGTGCGATACAACCGCAGGTGCGGCGGCAGCACCGGGCCGTTCCAGATGAAATACCGGTACTCCTTCCACACGGCGCTGCGGCGGGCATGGAATTCGGGATTCGCCCGAACGCAGGCCATGATCCGGATGTCCGCCGGCAAAAGCGCATTCGCCCCTTTCTTGAGCGCGGCCGGAACGAACGGCTTGTCCAGGTCGACATGAAACACCTGGCCCCGCGCGTGGACGCCCTGATCGGTTCGACCGCTTCCATGCACTTTCGGGCGCGTGCCGCTCAGCTTTTCCAGTGTCTGTTCCAGCCGCTCCTGCACCGTCATGACGCCCGGTTGGACTTGCCAGCCGGCATAGGCGGTGCCGTCGTACGCAACCGTGATGCGAAATCTCATGATGGGTTCGGGCGGCTGTCCATGAACGATTGAAGAATGCCCTGGGCCGCCAGCATATCGACAATGGATTTGCGTTTCTCCCGGCGCACGTTTCCCTCGATCAAAGTCCGTTCGGCCAACGCGCTGGAGAGCCGTTCATCCCACAGATCCACCGGAAGTCCGGTCCGTTCCCGGACGCGCTCGGCAAACGCCTCGACTTTCAGCGCCTGCGGCCCCTTGGTGCCGTTCATGTTCAGGGGGAGTCCAATGACGATCGATTCGGCGCCCGTCTCATCCGCCAGGCGCTTGACTTCATCGGCGGCATGCGCATCGCCCCGCACGGGGACCACGCACAGGGGTGTCGCGACCATTTCGGCGGGATCGCACACCGCGACACCCATCCGTTTTTCTCCGTAATCGATGCCCATTCGACGCGCCACGCGACCCTCCCCCGCCCTAAAGCAGATGCTTGTACGCATCCTGCCGTTCGAGCTGTTGAACCAGTTTCTTGACCTCCTGCGCGCGATCTTTCCGGCAGATCAGCGTGACGCCCGGCGCCTGAACCACGATCAGATCCTCAACCCCGAGCAACGCGGTCAGGTGCCCCTCCGGCGAAACCACGATGTTGTTCCCGCACTCCGGTGCCAGCGCCGAGCCGACCAGCACATTGCCGCGCGCATCAGCGGGAAAATGGTTGGCCATGGCGGGCCAGGACCCGATATCGTCCCACCCGAAATCGCCCTTGACCGCAACGATCCGGGGCGCCTTTTCCATGATCGCGTAATCGATGGAAATCCGCTCCAGCGGGGCATAGGCCGCCTCGAGGCGGCTTATCAAGGCGCTCCGCTCGCGGCAACGGCCCAGTTCCTCGCAGAGCGATCCCAGGGGCGGACAAAACTGCCGGAACGCCTTCTGAATCGACGCCACCTTCCAAACAAACATGCCGGAGTTCCAGAAAAATCGCCCGCTTTGCAGGTAGCGGGCCGCCGTTTCGGCGTCGGGTTTCTCCACAAACCGGATGGCCTTGAACGCGGCCGGATCCGCCGGACCCGGGATGGGCTCGCCTGTCTCGATGTAGCCGAAACCGGTGCTGGGAAACGTGGGCGAAATGCCCATGGTGACCAGGGTGTCGTCTGTCTCGGCGAGTTGAAAACAGCGGTCGAGCGCGGCCCGGAAGCGGGCCGGGTCGGGAATCACATGATCCGCGGTCAGTACGCAAAAAGCGGCTTGCGGGTCGCGCATGGCCACCAGCACCGAACCAAGCGCCACCGCAGCCGCGGTATCGCGGCGGCATGGCTCCCCGATGATCTGGCCGGCGGGAAAGTCCGGCATAATTTCTCGCGTGGGGTCCACCAGTTCCCGGCTGGTCACGATGAAAATCCGATCCCGCTGGATCAAGCCGGACAATCGCTCCACGGCCGCGGCCAGCAGGGGTTTTCCCCCCACCAGCGCGAGCAGTTGCTTGGGCCGGCGGATCGTGCTGAGCGGCCAGAACCGCTCTCCCCGACCGCCGGACATGATGACCGCATAACGGTTAGCCGCCATTTTGTCCTCCTGCTTGATGAGGATGATGCCCAATCGGGGGTGGCAACGCAAGGCGGAAGGCGACGGTCACTTGAAAAGAAAATAGCGGTCCCGCAATTGTCGGGTCCGGCCGGCGATGGCACTCAAGACGTTGATCGCGTTCGGATCGCCACACACGTAGGCTTTCATGGCGCGCCCTTCCTCGAAGCAAAGCTCGTCGTGCAGCGGGAAATAGTTGCGCATGAGGAAACAGGCGTATTTAACGAGCCTGAACTCGCCGATAAATTTGTTCTCGCCAATTGTATCGATGGCGACGGAATAAAAATCCTTGATGGAGGCGATGAGCTGTTCGCGCGTGTTGGCCTTCGCGAACACGATCGTTTTGGCGACAAGCTTGTTGTCGTTATGAACGGAACCGTGGCTGTCGGTCGAACCGACAATCGGATACTTCCGGCCTTTTTCACGGTCCTCGTAATATTTCGCCCACTGAAAGCCGTTTTGCTCGTAGTAGGCTTCCCCGCCGCACACCTCGAAGGCATCGAACGGCTTCGTTTCGATCATATAATCGGTGAAGCTTTCGGGAACCTGAAACACATCCGATATCCAATAGGGATGACAGAAAATGCCCAGCCCGTTTGCCTTTCGGATGTGATTGAATATCCACACGCAGGCGGCATAGGCAAATCGTTCCGAAAAGCCTTTCGGAAAATCGAGCGTCGCCATCAACGCGTTGACCTCGGCCTTGTATTCGTCGCTGGTCAGGGTGGGCGGACAAACGCCTTTCAACGAACGGAATTCGGCGCCCTCCCCCCGCTCTTTGACCTGACTGCTTTCCTTTAACAGGCCGACGACACTGTATTCACCCCCGAAATTGACGATATGAACATCGTTGTCGGGCAGGTGAATTTCCTCGCCGGGCACGAGCGTGTAATCGATCGGCACATCCTGGAAGGCGTTCATCGCCTCGAGCGAGGGGTAATACCGGGAATGGTCGGTAATCGCCAGAAAATCGTACCCGTATTTGCGATAATTGGCGGCGACAATTTCGGGCGCTTCCCGGCCATCCGAACGGAACGAATGCATGTGCAAATCGCCCATATAGGGGTAACGGCCCGCCAGATCGGCGCCGACCGAGTAAACCGAAAGCTGCACGACCCGCTTATCCCCGTCATGCACCCGGATGAAATGCTCCTGCTCGCCGTCAAACCGGTGCATGAACGCAATCCCGCCTTGAGTGTTCGGCCGGACCTCGTAGGAGAACGCGTTGGACCGATTTTTGTAAATGCCGGGGCTTCCTTCCGACAGCGGGCATACATGGATCGTGTAGGCCTTCTCGCGATTGAACATCGCATGTTTGCCGAGGGGGACGATCGTGACCGTGACGGTCGATCCGGCCTCGAACACTTTCGGGAAAATATCGTAATTGCTTAACTCTTTTTTCATCATGGCAAATCTCCTCAGTTACGTAACCCGTTGGTCCTGTTGCGCATGTAAACCAGCCGCATGCCTTCGAACGTCAAGTCCGGAATAACCGGACATGCCCGACCCAGGAGGGATTTCATGTGATCGGCATCGCCGCCCGTGGCGCAGAAGCGGGTTCCCCGGCCGAGTTCCCGTTTCAGGCCTGCGATCAATTCGCGAACCAGTCCGCGGTACCCCGCCCAGGCGCCGATGCGCATCGACTCCTCCGTGCTGCGCCCCACCATGCGGCGGACTGGACGGAATGACACCGAGGGCAGCAGGTCGGTGCGTTCATGCAGGTAATCCAGCAACAAGCGCAGACCCGGGGCGATAATGCCGCCCCGAAAAGCCCCATCGGCGTCCACCACGTCACAGGTCAGGGCCGATCCGAAATCGAGCGCCACCACGGGCGAGCCGTATCGGACCTTGGCCGCGGCCGCGTTGACCAGCCGATCGGGTCCGATCGTCTCCGGTTTGGGATACCGGATGGGCATGCCGAAATCCATCGTGCAGGCAACCCGGATTGGCCGTGTTCGGCTCACGGTCTGCAACGCGTTTAACCAGCGGGCGTTCAACGACGGCACCACGGAACAAAGAACGGCGCCGTCAAAAGGTTTTCGCCCTTTCCCTTTTGCCAGGCATTCCGCCACCGTCTGCGGCGATGCCTCGCGGGTGCAGACGCTTCCGATCCGGTGCAGGTCGCGTCCCTCGGCAACGGCCATCGTGCAGGTGGTGTTTCCGGCATCGACCAGGATCAGGCGCATCGTGTCGTCTTGCCGGTTCATGCCGATAATTCCAGCGACAGGTCGGCCGCCGGCGAGGAATGGGTCAGAGCTCCGATCGAGATGGCATCCACGCCGGTGGCGGCGATGGCGGCAACCCGATCGAGGGTGACGCCGCCCGAGGCTTCCAGCCTGGCTCGCTTGCCGCACGCCTTGACGCAGGCCCGCATGTCGTCCAGGCTCATGTTGTCGAGCATGATCCAGTCCGGCCGCTCCGGCAGCACCGCGAGGAGGTCTTCCAGGGTCTCCACCTCGACTTCGACGGGAAGGCGGGGATGGGTCTTCCGCACGCGGCGGATTGCCGCCGCCAGATCGGGCGTATTTCCGCTTTTCCAAAGGAACCGATGGTTATCCTTGAGCAGGGCCATGTCGTACAACCCCATGCGATGATTGCTCCCTCCTCCGCAGCGCACGGCGTATTTCTCGAAAACGCGCAACAGGGGGGTTGTCTTGCGCGTGTCGAGAATCCGGACCGGATGGGGTTTGACCTGTTCCGCAAAACGGGCGGTCAACGTGGCGATGCCGGTCATGCGCTGCATGAAGTTGAGCGCGGTCCGTTCGGCCGTCAGCATTTTCCCGGCAGCCCCGTGGACGGTTAAGATGGCCAGGTCCGAACCGGCCGGGGATCCGTCCGGCAGCAGAATGTTGCACACGGCATGGGGGTCGAGCGTCCGGAACACGGCGGCCGCGACGGCCGCTCCGGCGACCACGCACGGTGTGCGGGCCAGAATCCGGCCGGAGGCCCGAAGACGGGGCGGCACCAGGGCACGCGTCGTGGCGTCGCCCGATCCGATATCCTCGCGGAGCGCGCGGCGGATGGCGGTCATGGCAACGGGATCGGCAAGCAGATCGGGAAGCGGCTCGGTCATGAGGAAATCTCCCATCGGATCGGCAGATAAGTTCCCACGAAGTAAAAGGGAGCGGTCAGTTGAATGGGAAAACAGTGATCCAGATGATGGTAATGGGTCTTATGATCCGAGGAATGCAGCGAAACGGAGAGCAGGTAAGCGCCGGAGGTGAACGGCAAACGGGGGAACAGGAGACGGATCGTCCCCTCCCCCTCGATCCACGGAATCGTGATTCCCTCATTGAGTGTGTTGTTGCCGTACAACGGGTGTCCGCCCGGGTCGGCGACCGCGAAACCGAACACGGGTTGCTCGATGCGGCGCGGCGCCGCATAGCGAATGGTGACGAGCACCGGCTCATCCCAGGCGAATTCCCGCTTCGCCTGACCGTCCGGCGCGGTGATGGAAACGCCGGTAATCGTGGCTTCGCGTGTGCCCCACTCGCGTCGCAACGCATCGGCATGCGCAGTCTGAAGATGCGTCTCGTATTGGCCCACCATGGAATCCGGCGCGCCGTCGCCCAACACCCGGCCCTGGCTGAGGAAAAGAATCCGGTTGCTGATCGCCTGGATGGTCTGCATGTCGTGCGACACGATCAACATGGTTTTCCCGCGTTTGCGGAATTCCGCCATCCGCTGGAGACACTTCCGCTGGAACGACAGATCGCCCACGGCCAACACTTCGTCAACCAGCAGAATGTCCGGATCCACTTCCACGGCAACCGCAAATCCCAGGCGGACATACATGCCGGACGAATAGTGTTTCACGGGCTGATCGATGTAATCCTTCAACTCCGCGAAATCGACGATCCGTTCGAACCGTTCCCTCATTCGGGCCTTGGAAAGGCCCATGATGGAGCCCCAGAGGAAGACGTTTTCCCGGCCGGTCAGTTCGGGATGAAAGCCGGCGCCCAGTTCCAACAACGAGGAGATGCGGCCGTGGGAGCGAATGGATCCGGCCGTCGGCGTCAGCGTGCCGGCGAGCAGCGAAAGCAACGTGCTTTTGCCGGCGCCATTGGCTCCGATGATGCCGAGCGTTTCCCCCTGCCCCACCGTGAAGGAGATGTCCCGCAACGCCCAGAACTCCCGCAACGGCGTCCACCGGAAGATGTTCAACGCGGCGGCTTTCAAGGTGCGCGAGCCGCTTCTCTGAAGAAGAAACTTCTTGCTGACATCCTGGACTTCGATGGCCGATGGATTCATGGCGCGTTACAATTCGTCTCCAAAACGCGGTTGTGCCTTCTGAAAAATGCCGATACCCGCCAGCATCATAAGCCAGGCGACGGCAAAAGAGAGCGCGATGAACCAGCCGGACACCTCCGCAGGGGCACCCAGCAGGATGCGGCGGTAGGCGGTGATCAGGCCGGCCATGGGATTGCAGAAATAGAGGGGAAGCGCAAACGCGGGAAGTTTGGCGCGGATGAGGCCGAGCGGCAGGGACAGGGAGTACAGGATGGGCGTCAGGAAAAACCAGGCCATGATGAGATGGCCGAGCAGATGTTCGGTGTCGCGAAAGAAGACATTCACCGCGGAAACCAAGGCCGCCAAGCCAAAGCAGAGCGCGGTCTGGGTCAGGATGATGAGGGGAATCCAAGCCATGGCACTCCATTGGATGGGCGCTTGGACGATCAGCAGGTAAACCAGCAGAACCGCCCCGGACATGAGAAAGTTGACCAGATTGGCCAGCACGGTGGCCAGCGGGAGGATAATCCGGGGGAAGGCGGTTTTTTTGACGAGATTCGCGTTCCCCACCACGGCATTGAGGGAGTCCGAGGTGCACAGGCTGATGAACTGCCAGATGATGATGCCGGTCACCAGCACGTGCAGATCGAAGGCGAAGCCGCGCGCCACCAGTTTTAGAAAGGCGCCGTAGAGCAGGATGAAAAAGACGGGACTGGCCAGGGACCAGAAAAAGCCCAGCATGGAGCCCTTATACCGGATTTTGATGTTGCGCTGGACCAGGATCAGCACCAGTTCGCGATGGATCCAGAGGTCCCTGAGAATGGGCAGCCTGTTTGTCATGAAGTGGGCATACTATACGGCAAACGCCATCGTCCCGCCACCATAAAGAACGGATTTATGGTGCGTATAGGCTTGATCATCGCCGCCTTGGCGCGATAGGATGAATTCGACATTGGTTCCATGATTCAACCCATGAAGGAGTCGACTCGATGCCCCCCCCCAAGACTGCCGTTCGGCCGACGCTTCCCATCCGCGGATATCTGTTGCACATCACGCACTACGATCCGGCTTGGAACGCCAAAAAAGAGCATGAGGAGCCTTTTAACCTGGCGGTGGGACTGGATGTCATCGACGCCATGGCAAAAGCCGGCTTGAACCTGCTGGTGATCGATCCCAAGGACGGCGTGCGTTACGCCTCCCATCCCGAACTGACTCGCCCCTACAGCCAGGATATCGGGGTGTTGCGCGACTTGGTCGCGCGCGCGGCCGGGCACGGAATCGAAGTGGCGATCAAGCTCAACTTTTCCCAGAGCGGCCTGCACCAGCATAACCATTGGTTCCGGCCCCACAACAACCTGTTCGATTCCGCGGAATACTGGCGCCTGGCGTTCGAGGTCATCGACGAGTTGATTCAAACGGTGCGTCCGCTCCGGTTTTTCCACGTGGGCATGGACGAAGACCATTGGCGCAGTTACCGCCAATACGTGGACGCGATCAAGACCTTGCGGGCCGGCCTGGAAAAGCGGGGGTTGCGCACGCTGATCTGGAACGACTCGGCCTGTTCCTGGCCTTCCGCCGAGATTCACCGTGAAAAATCGCTGGTGGGCGAACGTGAACTGCCCAAGGACGTGATCCAGGTGCTGTGGGATTACGGCAACTGGGATCCCGCGGCGCTGGCCCGGATTCGGGGCGAAGGGTTCGATCTGTGGGGCGCGCCCGGCGGCAAGCCCGAACCCGTTGCCGACATGCGCGACCGCCTTCTGAACGTCGGCGGCACGGGCATTCTGCTGACCAGTTGGACGCCCTGCGTGCCCGCCAATCGCGAAAAGCTGCTTGACCGGATTCGCGTGTGCGGCCCGCTTTGCACCGGCTGACGCCGAACGCGTTTTCGATCCGGTCAGGCCAATCCCAGATTCAGCAGGCGATTGGCATTCTGTCCCATGATCTTGTCGTAGGCCACACGACTGACGTTGCCGGCTGCCAACTGCTCCTTGAACCAGGGAACGTGCCGCATGGTGTTGTTGATCGAACAGTAGTCCAGCCCCAGCAGCAACCGGTCCTGGAACTCCTCGATAAACGCGAAACCGAATTCCGGATCGCGGCTGATGGCATTAAAGCCGCTGCCGGCGGAAAGGTCGCCGTGCAGACCGGGATAGGCGCGGAACAGTTCGACCAGGCGGCCGCCGGGCTTCACCGGGCCTTGGGGATATCCGCACTTCCCCTCGGGCGTGAGGTCGCCGGAGATTTCGCTCCAGAACGCCTGGCTGTGCCCAAAGAAAATCAGCTTCGGGAAGCGCTTCAGCGCCTTCTCAAACCGGGGAAACCCCAATTCGTCGATAATCCCATACCCATCCCCCTCTGGGGTGATGGTGTGGAACGTGAATGGAAACCCCACCTTCTCGCACGCGGCGAGAAGCTTCAGCAGACTCGGATCATCCCAGGGCACCCGGGCTGTGACCTCGCCAATGCCCTTGAAGCCGAACCCCTTGCATTGATCCAGCAAATAATAATAGTCGTCCACGGTGATCAGGTCCGGACGGCGGGCGATCCGCGGATCGAGGTTGTAAAACGGAATGAACCGGCCCGGATACTGGTCGCAGATGTACAGGATCTCCCCCATGCTTTGCGGCTCGGCGGGCGTTTCGGGATTGACAATGGGCAGAATCACCGCCTGGTCCACACCTTGCGCGTTCATGACGTCGATCTGCTGTTGCATGGACATGAACGGGGTGGCGCCGCCCTTGTTCACGCGTTTGGGCCAGGCGTACACGTGGGCATGGATGTCGATAATCATACGGTTTTCCTACGCACCGGTTTCGCGGCCACGATTCCCTTACCCGTCATGACGTCCCCTAGCGCCGTGTTTGCCGCCCGTTCCGGCCGTGCGGCGCTTTGCCTGATCGGCGCTCGGAATGCCGGCGCGACGGGTGTTTTTCAGCCGGCCGATTTTTATCGACCCGCTTTGCTTTGCCGTCCGGCGACGCGGCCCGCCTGCCCTCCGGTTCCTGGCAAATCAGAAAATCGATGCGCCGCTTGTCAAAGTCCACCTTGGCCACCCGGACCTTGAGCTTGAGCCCGATCGAATAGGAGTCGGGCCCGCTGCGCAGCAGTTTCCGGGAGGAATCGAACGCCACGAATTGGCGGGAGATGGTGGAGACATGCACCAGTCCCTGCAACTGCAGATCGAGCAGTTCCACGAAAAGCCCGAAATTGGTCACGGACACGATCACGGCCTCGTATTCCGCATCCTTTTTTTGCTTCAACTGCTGTTCCAAATACCGGTATTTCTTGATCTCCATGAGGCTGCGCTCGGCCTGTTCCGCCCGTTGTTCGGTCAGCGAACAATGCTCGGCCAGCATCCCGATGCCGTCGTTCTGGTACGGGGGGCGGGCGCCCGCGAGCGCGGCCGCCAGTATCCGGTGATCGACCAGGTCGGGATACCGGCGAATCGGCGACGTGAAATGGGCGTAATATTTTTTCGCGAGTCCGTAATGGCCGTCGGGCTTGGGCGAATACAGGGCCCGCTTCATGCTGCGCAACACGGCGGTCTGGATGTGATGGGCAAGCGGGTCCGCCAGAATGGAGGCGAGAAAGGCGGTCATGTTCCGCGGGATGTTCAGGTTGCCGGGCTTGAATCCCATCGATTCGAGTTCCATGGTGAGATCGGCGATCTTCTCCTCCGCCGGCGGCTCATGGACGCGGTGCAGGAGCTTGAGCCCGCGTCGGCTGAGTTCCCAGTCCACGGCTTCGTTGGCGGCCACCATGCACTCTTCGATCAACTGGTGGGAGGGATCGCTGCCGGTGATCCGGATCTCCCGGATCAACTGATCCGTCCCTATGACGAACTCCACTTCCGGCATTTCCAGATCGAGCGCAAACCGGGCGAAACGCTGACGCCGCAGCGACTGGGCCAGTTCATGAACGCGTAGAATCCGTTCTTTCGCGGCGGCCGGGAAGTCGGCGGGCTCCTTCCCCTGGAGTACGGCCAGCGCCTGCTCGTACGTCAGGCGCAGCCGCGACCGGATGATCGTTTTGGCAAATTCGCGGCGAACCACCGTGCCGCCGGCATCGAACGTCATGAACACGGAAAAGGCGAGCCGATCCTCGTCCGGCCGCAGACTGCAGATGCCGTTGGAGAGCTGTTCGGGGAGCATGGGCAGCACGCCGTCCGGGAAATAGACACTGGTCCCGCGCTTGTGCGCCTCTTTGTCCAGATCGGATCCTTCCCGGATGAAATGGGCCACATCCGCGATATGCACGCCCAGCACCCGGCGGCCTTCGGCATCCGTTTCCAGGGAAATCGCGTCGTCGAAATCCCGGGCGCGTTCGGGGTCGATGGTGAATATGTAAAGGCCGCGCTGGTCCATCCGCTTTCCGGGCCGGGCGGCCAGCGCGGCGGCCTGCTCCGCCTCCTGCAAGACGGCCGGCGGAAATTCCTGGGGCAGATCGAAGTGGCGGATGATCGTGATGGTGTCGAGCGAGGGGTTGTCCGCCGGGCCGATCACATCCACGATCTCGGCCTCGGGATTGACGTGGCTGTTGTCCCAGGCCGTGAACTGGATCACCACACGGTCGTTCGGCTTGGCGCCTTTGGCGTCCGTGATGTAAAAATCCTTTTCGTACGCGGAATCGATGGGGACCACATAATAGAACTTGCCTGTAGTGCGCAGGGTGCCCACCACCAGGCGCTGGCCACGCTCCACAATACGCACGATATTCCCCTCCCCCAGTTTTCCCGGGGCGGGCGCCTGGGACGAATCCCGCCGGGCGGTGACCAGGTCGCCGGGGAGCGCGGTGCCCTGCCGGCCTTTGGGGATGAACAGGAGGGGGGTTCCGTCGAGGGTGCTGACAATGCCGCCGGACCGGCGGATTTCGAGGCGCCCCGTGAGCAGGTCGGCGGGATCGCCGAGGCCGTATTTGTTGGAACGCAACATGACAATCTGGCCCGCGCGAACCATGAAGTCGAGGAGGCCGGCGATTTTTTTACGCCCTTTTCCCTTCAGGCTCAGGGCTGAGGCGATCTCTCCCGCGGTCATGGGCGCATAGTCGGGTTGCTGGAGGAGACGGAGGATGGTGGCGCTGTCGGCGTGGCCGGGGCGGCTAGTCATGATTCACCTGGAAACGGCATGGTTGTTCAAAAATGATGATTAAGACTAAGCCCCCGCCGGTCATCCGTCAAGCGCGTATGCCGGTTCACCCTCACCCCGCGCCCCTCTCCCACAGGGTGAGGGGACGAGGTTTTCCCGTATACCGCCCGGTCGCCGGCGATTTCTTTTGCGACATGCCGTTTATTCCTGATTCCCGATCCGCTTCCGATACCGGTCGCGGACGGCGTTGTACCGGCCGTGCGAGGTGGGATAATTACCGAAGGTGACCGCGGTCGCGCCGCAGTTGCATTCCCAGCCGTCCGTTGTCCAGCGATGGGGTCCATTGGATCCGCAGGCCCCGCAGGGATAATTCACCGGCTTGCCTTCCAGCCGCTTCAGTTCGGCGCGGATCGCATCGAGCTTGGCATTGCCCTCGGCCCGTATCCGGTCGATGTCCGCATGCTTCGATTTTTCCTTGTCCTTTCCCTGCCCGCCACCGTCTTTTTTTTTCTTCTTCTTCCCATCTTTCCGATCCTTGTCGCCGTGTTTCCCGTCGTCTTTCCCGCCTTGGGGAAACGGGCGATCCTTAAAACCGGTATAATCGCTGTCCGTGGTGCCGGCCACGAGCGAGGGCGTCCGCACCTCGAACACCTCATCGTTCCAGAGGTTTTCGAAGTTTTTCATGGTCTTGCCCTTGAGCATCTTGAGAACCGATATTGTATCGCCCTCGTTGCTCTCGGCCGGGAACGAGACCAGCATGCCCGGCGGCATGCGGAGGATGCCCGAGGCGGTCATGTTGATCTGGCACTTTCCCTCCTGCGTCTGGACCATGTCGCCGTAAAAGAGGCTCATGCCAAGTTCGGCCGGAACCGGCTTGTCCTCGCCGCGGCGCTTGACCATGACCTTCCCTTCCAGGTAGGCGATCTTCGCCGGCGCGGTGACCGCCTGCAATTCGCCGACTCCGGCCAGGATCACCAGCGCGGCCGCGGCCAACCGCGGGAGGAACCGATGAAGGAAAAGCGCGCGGATCATGGCTGCCTGCCCCCCTTCTTGCCTTTTTTCGCCGGCCGTTCGAAGCGCCAGGAGTTCAGTATCCGTTTCAGGCCCTGCTTGCCTTTCGCGAAGGCCGCGTGCGGACCTGTGGCCGTGATCACGTACCGGTTCGGTCCGCGGTCGACGGCCACGACCACATGGTCCGTGGTGATGATCTGGCCCGGCCGGCCTTCCTCGGCATCGAGGGTGTGGTTGGCGAACAGGGCCGGGGTTCCCGCAACCGTGGTCGGCCCCATTTTCGTCAGTTGTCCGCCCGATTCCGCCAGGTTGTCGTGGACTGCCAGCAACGTTTCCATCAGCGTTTTGGGGGAATCCGAGGACCGCTGATGGATCCGGATGGTCACCTTGAGTCCGGCGGCGAGCTCCGGGGGCGGCGTGATGCGGTAGACGCCGTGCTTAACGGCAACGGTGGTCCAGCCGGGCGGGCAATCGTACCCAAACCCGCGCGCCTCGTCGTACATCTCCATGGCCCCGGCCGACATGGCCATGAGCAACGTCGCTATCGCCAGACTTGTTTGAGCGCCTGTACTCGCCGATTTCATGGTCAAGAAAATGCCATGCCGCCTCCGGGAATGCAAGGGAGAAGAAGGTCCCACCGTGAAGTCCGCCGGCGTCAGGTTACGCGCGCGCCAATTCCAGGAAGCACACGCCCAGATCGGGCACCGTCTCGCGGAGCCGCACGATGCCACCGTCCGCATACAGCATCCGGCTGGAGCGGCCGGGCTCCTGCAGCCGGCGCAACTCCTCCAACTGCCCCCTGCTCGGCCAAGCCGGCGCGCCCATCCGGCGCCACGCGCCTTCTGCCCACCCGTGCTCGCGGTCGAGCCGCCACACCGTCGCCCGCACGCACGGCGGCAATCCCGTCAACTCCAGGGAAAACTCCCGGGCCGACCCGGCGCCGATCATGGCCTCCAAACCCGCCGGCGTCTCCCATGCGACTTCCGGATTCGCGTAGTGCCGGTGATTGTACAGCAGCACCTGCCAGGTGTCGCCGTCGCCGCGGAACACCGCCGCGCCTTGTTTCCAGTCGTTGTAGAGCAGGACGCCGCCGCACCGGTGCAGGAAGGAGTAGGCATGAAAGTCGGGCTTCTTGAGACCGTGCGGCGAGAGGATGCCCCACCCGCCCTGAAACTCCTCGACCGCCGGCACGCGCTCCTCGCAGATATCGCTCAGGCACCAGCGCGCCAGGGAATCGACCAGCCCGTGACAGCGGAGCAGGTTTTCCAGGTGGAACGTGGCGCTGTAAACGTGGTCGTGGGTGCGATCGTGAATCGCGAACGACGAACCCCATTCGTTGCAGTGGATCTCCACCCCCGGGAACGGGCTCCTGTCCACGATGCGCCGCAGGAGCGTCAGGTCGTCGAACGTGGCGTTGCGGTCGCGCACGATGGTGTTCCATTTCCGGGTCCGCTCGTCCAGGATCGCGTTCCCGGGATACGGATGGGTCGAAACGAAATCCACGGGCAGTTTTTCCTTTGCGCAGAAGGCGAAGAAATCGTCGATCCACGAGGGATAATAGCGGCCGTCCGGCTGGGGTTCGAAATTGGCCGTGGCCGGTCCGCCCACCCGCAGGCGGGAATCGACCGACTTGACCGCGTCCACGGCATGGCGGTACAGCTCGAAATACTCCGCCTGGGTGCCCGAAAAGAAGGGGATGTTCGCCTCGTTCCAGACCTCGAAATGCCAGTGGCGCACCTCGTCCGCGCCGTAGCGGTCGAGCAGGGCACTGACCGTGCCGCCCACCAGCTTGTGCCAGTCCTTGAAATCCCGGGGTGGACAGGCGGGGCATTTGCAGGTGAAGACGGTCTTGTCGTTGGAGGCCATCCAGCGGGGAATGAAACTCAGCTCCACGAACGGCCGGACGCCGGTGTCGAGGTAATAGTCGTAATTGCTGAACAGGTATTGGAAGTTGAACGGCTTGTCCGGCTCCGGCCAGACGAACATGTCGTCATGGAACATGCCGTGCTGGCGCAGGCGCTTGAACCCGCATGCCCGGGCCGCCATGGCCAGATGCTCGCGCACGTCGGCCCGCAGGGAGAGCGCGGCGCGGTCCGCGCAAATCATTTCCTTCCAGTACGGAAGCACCGCCGTTCCCGGCGCCCGCATGTCGATGGCGATCATCTGTCACCCCGGTTGTTGCATGCCTGAATGCTGGAGTTATACCGCCATTCTCCGCGGAGATCAAGAAGCGGGTGAAAATGAAAGACCCGTTGACGGGCTTTTCGCTCAAAACGCCGTTTGTATAGATGGACTCCGGGGTGGCGTCCCACGTGTAGGCCAGGAACGTCCGTATGTCGCTACGTTTATGAGCGTGCCGTGGTTGGTGCTCGCGGTGTCCGGCGCGTTACCGTCCCCGGTCCACGGGCACCTCCCATCGCTTGCTTTTTCACCCGATCCCTGCCAGAGTTTCTGCCCATGAAAACCACGCATTCGCCCAAGACATTCCCGGGCGCCGTCGTCCGGCCCACGCCCGGCCAGGCGCAGTGGCAGGACTACGAGCTGGGCATGTTCATCCATTTCGATCTGAACGTGTTCATGCGGCCGGGCTGGGATCATCGCTGTTACGGCGAGTGGCCCGGTCCCGAGGTGTTCAACCCGGCCAAACTGGACACCGACCAGTGGCTGGATGCGGCGAAGGCGTTCGGCGCGAAATACGCGGTTCTGACGGCCACCCACGGCACGGGCTTCATGCTGTGGCAGAGCGACGCCTACCCGTTCGGCGTCCGACAGTCGCCCTGGCGCGGCGGCAAGGGCGACGTGGTAAAGGACTTCGTGGCCTCCTGCCGGCGATACGGCATCCGGCCCGGCCTCTATTCGCACATGTGCTGCAACGGCTATTGGCGGGTGGATCACCCCGGCGTGGTGAACGAGGGCAAGGGCGGCGATCCGGCTCGGCAGGCCGACTATGCCCGGGCGCGCGCCCGGAGCCTGCACGAATTGTGGGGCCGCTATGGAACGCTGGACGAAATCTGGTTCGACGGCGGCGTTCCGGACCCGGCGCTCCTCGGCTTCGACGCCATTCCCATCCTCAAACAATACCAGCCGGATGCCATGGTCTTCCAGGGCCCGGCGGCCACGATTCGCTGGATCGGCAACGAATCGGGCGTGGCGGCCTATCCGTGCTGGGCAACCGTGAGCGACGAGGCTTCCGCGAAGAATGGCGAAAGCGCGGCCCTCGGCTCGGGCGATCCCGACGGCGCGGCCTGGCTGCCCGGCGAATGCGACGTGGCCATCCGGGACAACACCTGGATGTGGACGCCGGACACGGAAAGCCGCCTCTTCGGCGTGGATCACCTGATGGCGATGTACGACAAGTCCGTGGGCCGCAACTGCAACCTGCTGCTGAACGCCAATCCCGACCGGGACGGCCTGATCCCCGAGTGCGACATGCGGCGCTACCGGGAATTCGGCGCGGCGCTCGACCGGCAGTTTGGCAATCCCCTCGCCGAAACCGTGGGCCACGGGAACACGGTCGAACTGACCCTGCCGGCGCCCGCCGCGATCGATCGCGCGATCCTCATGGAGCGGATCGCCGAGGGCGAACGCATCCGCGAATACGCCCTCGCGGGTTGGGCGAACGGCCATTGGCAACCGCTGTGCCGGGGCCAGAGCGTCGGCCACAAGCGAATCGAACGGTTCGCGCCGGTCGAGGTGTCGAAAGTCCGCCTGACGGTCACGCGCGCGACAGCGGAACCCCTCGTCCGGAAACTAGCCGTGTTTCAGGCTGGGTGACGGCGCGGTTCAACCGGCCCGGTGCCTGTCCTGCGTTGATCGAAGGCCCCCCGTTACTGAATGGACGAATACACAGGCATGTGGATTCGTGGTTTCTCCCGCCGTTTAACCGCTGGCCTTCGCCCCCATTTCCCCCTATACTCCCCACCCATGGACTCCGCCACCTTAACCGCATACAACACGCAGGCTGCCAAGCTGACCAGTTCTTACGAGTCCGCCAACCTCTCCACCATCCACGCGCTGCTGATGCGACATCTCTCTCCCCCGCCCGCCGCCATCCTCGACCTCGGCTGCGGATCCGGCCGCGATGCCGCTTTCCTCCATGCTCGCGGCTACGCCGTCACCGCCCTCGACGCCTCCCCCGCCATGCTCAAGGAAATCACGATCCGGCACCCGGAACTGGCAGGCCGTCTCCAGGAAAAATCGTTCCCTCTCCCACCCGACGACCCCCTCCTCGCCGCGCCCTTCGACGCCGTCACCTGCTTCGCCATGCTCATGCATGTTCCGGATCACGACCTCTTCGAATGCGCCCGCCAGTTCAGCCTTCTTCTCAAGCCCGGCGGCGTACTCATCTTCTCCGTCTCCACCGGCCGCACCGGGCTCGTGGACAACCGGGACGAAATGGGCCGCCTCTACATCGAACGGCCGCCGGACCAGCTACGACAACTCCTCGAGGAACTGGGGTTCAGGCTCCTCGCGCGCCAGGAACAACCCGATTTCCAGGGCCGTTCGCTTACCTGGACCGTACTCGTCATGCGAAAGGAGGCATGATGCTGGTCTTTGCCCCGCCATCCGAGGTTGAACAACTCCAGTTCCTCAAGAACATTCAGCGCCTGCTCAACGAGGGCAGTTTTGTCGCCAGCTATAAGTTCGCGCTCCTTCACGCGCTGGCCGATTTGGCGATCGTTAAAGGGGACGATTCGGGAAAGCCCCTCCCTCTCGCGATTAACGATATTGCCGAGAAGTTTATCGAACTGTATTGGCAGCAAGCCCGGCCGTTCAACGCCCGGCATGCCGGTTTTATTCTCAAGCAGAACACGGGGGCACAGGCGGCCATCATAAACCGCCTGGCCACTGCGCACCGGGATTCCGCGGGTTCTCTGTTCCAGTTCCGCAAAAACCTGGTTGCCTGGAATTCGCTGGTCAAGACAGTGGCGGATGTGGTTAGGACCATGCCCCTGTGGAAGCTCCAGACTGTTGGTGCGACGCAGGTCCCATTTCTTTACGACCACTCCGCCAACCCGCGCGAGATTGTGCTCAAGCCCGGAGTGGCCTACTGCTTCCGGTCCTTTTATCCGATGCTGTGCAATCTGTTTCGGTCGGCCTGGATCGACTACGTCCGCCGCTTCAACGCCGACTCGCTTGGCACGATCACGGACCTGCGCGAATTCATGTTCGGCGGTCAGCGCATTGCGTTGCAGGCAGTCGTGCCGATACTGCGGGAGGTGCAAAACGGGGAGTGCCTGTTTTGCAGGGAGAGGCTGCGGTGCAATCCGGTGGTGGACCATTTCATTCCATGGTCCCGCTGCCGGAGCGACTTGGTCCATAACCTGGTATTGGCCCACAAGAGGTGTAATGCGGATAAGTCGGACTTCCTGGCATGTGAAGACCACCTGCAGGCGTGGACTGCACGGAACCGAAAACTTGTGCCGGCCGCCGGCGCGTTCGACAAGATCGCCCTGCCCCACGATTTGGGGGTAACCGAAAGCATTGTCCGTTGGGCCTATTCCCTGACCGAACAGGCGCACGGGCAGGTGTGGATCATTCGGAAAGATTTCAGAAATCTTGGCCCTACTTGGCGAAATCTCATTCATGAACTGGAGTCAGCTATTCCTCATCTGCCGGAGGGAGGAAGGACGTTCAATAAAACATTTTATGCAAAAATGTCCGCACTGGACCAAATGACTAATTTCAGAATATAGTGTGAGCAACATCGACCGATGAGAATGTCTCTCTCAAGGATGCCCGATGAGAGCGTTTATAGGCATAACCGATCGCGACTGGTTCAATCTGTTGAGTCGCCAGTCGAGCCTGGATGAGGTCAATTTCTGGCAGCCTTCCGGGAACCATCAGTTCCGGGCGCTGACTCCGGGTGAGTTGTTTCTATTCAAGCTCCATAGTCCGGATGACTTCATTGTAGGTGGCGGTTTCTTTGCTCACTCGAGCCTGTTGCCCATCAGCTTAGCCTGGGATTCCTTTGGCATCGCAAACGGTGCAACCGATTTAATCGATATGAGATCTCGCGTGGCTAAATATCGTCGCCAGCAGGAAGACCGGCATGCCGATTACACGATCGGTTGTATTCTCCTGGAACAGCCCTTCTTCCTGACACGGGATTACTGGATTCCCGTACCGTCCGACTGGAAGCCCAACATCGTTCAGGGCCGGGGCTACGATCTGACGATTGAACCAGGGCTGAGTCTGTGGAATAAACTCGGCCTAGCCATGAGCACTACGGGAGTCAGCAACGAAGCACAAAGCCGATATGGTGAGCCAATCATTACCATGCCGCGGCTGGGCCAGGGCTCCTTCCGGGTGTTGATAACGGACATCTACGAACGCCGTTGCGCCATGACTGGCGAGAAAACGCTGCCCGCACTTGAAGCCGGTCATATCCGCCCCTACTCCAACCTGGGTCAGCACTCCGTAAGCAATGGTATGTTATTACGGCGGGATCTGCACGCCTTGTTTGACAAAGGCTATGTAACCGTTACCCCCTCGTATACCATCGAAGTAAGCAAATGCATCAAAGAAGAATTTGCGAATGGCCGGGACTATTACCGCCTCCACGGCACCCCAATGCACCTGCCGCTGAAACCAATTGACCGCCCTGCACCGGAGCATTTGGAATGGCATAATGAAAATGTGTTTAAGGGGTGACGCTGGGGTTCAGAGTCTTTTATTTTACCTTATGACGAAATAACCCCTTTCCTCTCTCTTATGCAAGTTTCGCGACAAAGACCCCCAAGATCGGATACTGATTTTCGTCTTTGGCGATCGAAATTGGCTTATACTCGGGATTGTCTGATGTGATGACCCAATTCCCACCTGACTGCCAAATACGCTTGATTGCTGATTCCGGATCCGAATCGGGCATTTCTGAGGCATTCACAATAACGACTTGGCCATCCTTCCGAGGCGTGCGGTGATACTCAAAGACCAGAAGTTCGCCAGGCATAATCGCCGGTGCCATGGAATCCCCATTCACTTTTACGATGAAGCGATTGGGGCCGCCCAGGGACAGAGGAACTCGTAACCATTGAGCTTCCTTACATTCATCCAAACTGGCGTATAAGAACCCATTGCCAAATGATCCGGCAGCTAGGATCGCCACATACGGCAGTGCCGTCTTGAATGCTTCTTGGGCTATCTCTTCGTACCGGAACGTGCACTGCTTCGAAATTGTTTTCAACATTACCGATTCTGTGTCTTTCCGAACAATGTCTCTCGAGTGACAAACAACCCCTTGGTGCATTTCCACGGGCATTGCCCCGCAACGAATTAGTCGTTTCGCTGTCGCTTCCATCCTGACGTCATCCGGAGGCACAAAAATGACCAGTCCCTCCCTGCCACGAGTCAGCAATACCCGGTAGGTGTTTCTACGAAAAAGGAACGGATCATGCACCAGGGGATTGGGTCTTACTGGCCGCATCATCCACTTCTCCTGCCACCAGAAATCATCCCCCCAGCAGACGATCGGCAGATCGAGTTCCAGTCCTTGACAGTGGAACTCCTGGGCGGGTTTCATAAGCTGGCAGCAGGAGTTCTGGTGGGTGGGCTCCTTGTTGAACCAAGGGGCCGTGGCAAAGAAACGGTCGTAACGGTTATTCACGCCATATTGGGGCAGGTTTCTGGCTTTCGAACTGGCCAATAACCCATATCGCCGATTCATCTCACCCTCAAATCGTGCACGAGCATATTCCTTGGCCCATTCGAGATTACGTGTCAATAGGATGGGGAAAGCCGCCTCCTGTAACAGCTTCGCGCGTTCCCGCAAATCTATCTCGGCTGAAAAGGGCTCATCCAGCAAACCGCTCACCCAGGCATGCATGTGTTCCGCCGCATGACTACGCAACGTCACGTTCAAGTCCAACCGTTTCGCGATCCGTGGCTTCAGATCCGGAAAGAAATAATCTTGTCCAATCTTAGGCGGCACGTGAATGGTCCAATCCTGAGACCGGCCGCCCTTTACGACGGCATCGATCCATCCTTGTATCCCCGACTCTTCACCTGTGTGTATCTCCTGGCCAGTCCCGATGAGTGCCAAAATTACGCAGCCTTCAGACAGCCGCTGCACCACTTGGACTAGCATCTCAGGCTCAGATCGTTCGGCAATCAATCCTTTCTTGGCATAATAATTCTGCACCTTCCCCGCAGTCCAGGCACGCTGTGCTTCATCAAATATAATCACCCGTTCATGTAGCAACTCGCCCGAATTCTCAATGCCGTAATACCGGATGAAGCGATGCATGTCCTGCACAAACGTCTTGCTCTTCAGCGCATCCTGGAGGACTGCCACAAGGGGGCCATTGCCGGAGAGAAAACTGGCTGGGTTCAGGTGCTGCTTGTCATTAGGGAGCCAGGCAACCAACTTTTCACTGTGTGCCACTTGCAGCCCAACAAGGGTCTTACCTGCACCAGGCACACCCGTTACCATGACGAGATGGTGTTGACGCGCTTGTCGGGCTTCCTCACAGACGTCGAGAATGTGTTCCACAGTCTGTGGGATGCCAGCACTGTGCGCGCGCCGGATGAAGGGCAGCGGTTGACGCTTGAACAGAAGTCTGGCTGCCTCCACGATCCCTGGCAAAGGTTCGTACCGGCCCTCGACCCAACGATTCAACTCGACTTTGGGCGGTTGGCACAAGTATTTCCGAGCAAGTTCTACCACAAGCTTTCCGAAATCGTTGGGAGTGGTGATCGTGACGCCGGCTGTTTCGAGACGGGGTCCGGAACCCAGATATAGCAGGATTGGAATGATGGGCAGGTTGTGGCATTCGGAGTGATATTCATGCAGATCGCGAGCATAGGCAGCTACCTGGTCAATGTCACCCAAATGAACCTTGGCTTTGTTCTTGAACTCAATGACTAGAACGGCGGAATCCTGCAAGAAGATGATATCGGGTCGCCGACCGCCTTCGCGGGGCAGTTCGTATTCCCATAGGGTGCTGTGGGTGTCAGCTGAAGGATGGGCCGAAATAATGCCGATTCCCTCTTCCTGAACAATGCGGATAGATTTTCTCCAAGCTTCCTGTTGCGCGGCCCCGGCATCATGAATAAAATGGCCTAACGCGTTCATCACCGCCATGGGATCAGCAGCAACAAATTGTCCTAGACTGGATTGCCAAGCAGTTCTCATTCGCTCCAGACTCAGGCCTTCCCTTTTAACATTGCTCCCACTTTACCGTGCATAGTAACCACTTTATTCCTCAACTTCCGTCACCGCCGGAATAATCCTCCAACTCACGTCTTTCATCACCACCGCACCAATTATTGACAGAAACGTGTCGAGCCCGACCCGGAACAAGGGCTGCGCTTCCGGAAATGGATGGCCATACACGTATTGGGTATCCGTTTCAAACCACAAGTGCCCGATCAGCTCCAACTCACTGCCGGGCGTCACGCTCAATGCCTGATCGCGATTCATTTCAAGGCCATAATAATCAAACATGGTGATGCTCAGGGTCTTTCCCTGCACCGCCGCATATCCGCCCAAGCTTACATCGCCTGTCTTGATCCGAACGAGTCCATTCTTGTCGGGCGCGCTGACGTCCTTGATGATTACCGAGATTGTGGCGGGCTTGCCATTCAAAAGGGCCCTGGCTTTTTCAATCGCTTCCTTCTTTATCTCGTCTTTTTTTACTGCCGTATCGCCCCGGACATACGCCCGGCTATACCCCTCCATCTGCCCGAGAAAATAGACCAGTTCCTCGGATGTCTTGAGCACCGGCGCGGGTGCCTCCTTTTTGACCGGCGACACGATCACGCGCGGCGCGGGTTGCCTGCTCGCTGTGACAACTGTAGGCGGCGCTTTTTTAGTTGGAGCTTGCGTTTGGGCAAGAGTCCCAAGCCCTACAGCCCCTAACAACCCGCCCGCAAGCAGCAACGGCAGAATGATGGCGGATAAAATCGGAACGAGCAGTGAACAGACAATCAAGGCCGCTCCCTGGCCGGCCCGTTTCATGACGATGGCGGCAATGCCCAACGCGAATGACGCGATAAACAGCGGCAGGGAAAACGGCATGAGGCAGATCAGCACCATGCCCAACCCGAAACAGATCCAGCCCGTAATGACAAAGCCGGCGCCTTCCTTTCCAGGCTGGGCGGTCGGGCGGCTCGGCGGCGGCGGAACCGCTACAGGCGGGGATGGATCGGGTGACAACGCCGGGTTCGGCACAAGCACCATGCCCTTGCATGTAGGGCACTCGCCCTTTATGCCAGCGTCAGCCGTGTCTGCCTTGATCGGACCTTTGCACTTGGGGCACACAAACGTAAAATCGGACATTTTCTTCCCTCCCACTTCCCCACCCGTTTCCCCCTGCCCCGCCCCCCCCCTTGTCCGTTCACGGGGTTCACGGTTCAGGATTCACGGTTCAGGGAAACCCGCCGACTGAAGCGATTTATAGGGCGGTTCCGGATTTGGCGCAAGAGAAAAGGGGGTGCAAGCGAGCCGATTGCGCTGTTCGCATAAGCCCATGCCAATTGAGTGATATGGGATGAGCGGGAACGACTTCTCCCAATTGGGGCATGAAAACG
>CAZSUH010000015.1:25144-38908 GCA_964609905.1 uncultured Verrucomicrobiota bacterium | reverse complement strand
CCACGAAACGGGCTTCGATCTCGACCTGCTTCGGCACCACGTTGATCTCCTGCAGAATCCGCTCCACCACCGCCAGGTTTCGGGAGGTGTTTGCCACAATCAATTTGCCGATCGTCGGCTGATAGAGCACCGAGGAGCCTTTCGGCATTTCCACGCCCATCCGCCTGAAAAAGTCCTCCACGTCCCCGCGATTGTTTTGAACCTGGGTGTTGAGTCCCGTGTCAAACACGCTGCCCCCCCCGCCTTCGGCGCCCCCGGCAGGCGCCATGTTTTGAATAACCTGCAGGAAGGTGGGCTCAACCGAGTACCATTTGTGCACGATCTCGCCCTCGGGCGCATCGGCCGGCACGATCATCACGATCTTATCCTCGATCCGGTATTTGAGACCGGCCACGGAGGTGATGATCTTGATGGCCTGCATGAGCGAAATATATCGCGCGGTGAAGGTGATCTCGGGAACTCCAGACATCGAGGCTCCTCCGGCGGCGGGCACCGGCGCAAAGGGATCGGCGGCGGCCGCGGGGGCGACGGGGGATGAACCGGCGGCCGTGCCGAGGTTCAAAATAATATTGACGCCTTTGTCCTTCACTTCCGCGGTCTCAATATCCTCGGCAATGCTCGCCTTGACCAGGAAATCGACCACATCGTGAATGTTGGCCTGCCGGAACTCGATCGACGGAATCATGATCTTTTCCATCTTTTCCATCAGCTTTGCGCCGTATTCCGATCCAGCCGGTTTGTTGGTGGACACCTCGGGCGCCACATACACGTAATCGCGCGGATTCCAGGCATCGCGCACATCGGCCACCATGTTGCCGCTGGTCGCCTTGAATTCCGCCGTGCTGCTGGCGAACCGCTTGTGCCCCGTCTTTTCCAAGTACCGCATGGCCGTCCTGTTTTCGGGATCCAGCGACAACGCGGAACCGAACTTGTCGGCCGCCGTCTTGACGTCGCCAATGTCAAGGAAGCCCCGTCCTTCCCGGATCAACCGGTCGACCTTTTCGTGAACAGCCTTGACTTCGGCGCCGCGGGAGGGATCCGCTGCAATTCTTTCCTGTTCCCGTTTTGCCCTGGCCTTCTGATCTTCGATCTCTTCATTAACCGCCGTTAACGCCCTTTCGATCTTCCGGTTTTCCGGATCACGGGCGCTGGCCTCCGTGGCCATGTCGAAGGCTTCTTTTAGCTTGTCCTCCTGGATCAGGCTTTGAATCAGATAGTATTGGGCCTCGCTCAGCCCATTCGATGCTTGAAGCCGTTCTTGCGCATTGCTCGGCAGAACCGGGAAGGTGCTCACGGCCTGTTGAAAGAGGGTCGCAGCCTCGGTATAACGCCGTTTTTGAAGTGCGCTTTGAGCCTCAGCCAAGGCTTTTTGAGCCTTTATTTGTTGTTCCCTTTTCCGGACCTCCACCTGTTGCGCCACAAACTTGGCCGCTTCGTTTGAATCCATGGCAGGCGCAGCCGCTTCCACCGGCGCGGTCTCTTCCACCGGCGCAGCCGCTTCCACCGGCGCGGTCTCTTCCACCGGCACAGCCGCTTCCACCGGTGCGGTCTCTTCCACCGGCGCAGCCGCTTCCACCGGCGCGGCTGGTGTGGCCGGTTCTTCGATCAGTTGTTCGATGGGAGCAACGACCGTGGCGGGAGGAGTTTCGAGCAATTCCACCGGCGTCACTGCTTCCACGGGCGCGGGCGTTGACGGTTCGGGGATTGTCACGGGCTCCAGGATCGGCTCGGCAACAGCCGGCTCGGCCGGAGGCGGATCCGCGACATCGGGGACGACGGAAACTTCCGGCGCGGCTTCCGGCACCGCATCCGCCTGAGCCAAAAGTGGAATCTTCACGTCATCGAGCAGAACGCTCTCCTGCCCCCATGCAATCGGCAAGCTGAATCCCGTCAGCATCGTAATCGCAAGCCACGTTTTGAAAACGATCGCCCTCATTTAACATCTCTCCCTGGGAAGACCGCAAACGAAATCAAAACCCCGCCTGTCCTGTTGCGGGGAAATCGCTTGATTCCGTTTGCCGTCCAATCCATGTTTCCTTCGAGCTGTATTTGTCAACTATTAATGCACGAGACGCCTTGTTGTCAATCTCTTTCAGATTAAACTTCTGGCCTCTCAAATCGAAATCGGCCCCGTGTTTCACCACAAACTCGCTGCCGTCGATTTCGAGCCGGAATCGGACTTCATATTCGTTGACGGGCACGGGTTCTCCCTTCTGGAGGAAAATGGTCCGGCCCGAGGTGAGGGATTGGAGCGTCAAGACGGATCGGTCCACGTCACGCATCATGGTTCCCGCGTCCATTCTTTCCCGCACGATGACCGACCGATAGTTGGTAATGGTGTACCCATCCACGATTTCGCGCATGCGATACCAGGACGTTTTCCCGCTTTTGGTGCTGTTGATCTGGAAAATATCGCCCGCGGTCAGATGATTAAGGGCCATGAACTTGAGATGAAAGGGCATGGCCTTGATGTCGGCCACCCGCAGCTTGGCGATCACCGGAGGCGCACTGGCGGGATCCGTGGGATCGGTTTTGAACAGGAATTCTTCCCGGTTTGAAAAACCGTCCTTGTCCAGATCCGCCTTGGCATCGTCCGGATCGAGCGGATTCAAGCCGTGACCGTTTTCCCATTCGTCCAGCATGCCGTCGTCGTCCTTGTCTTCGCTGGGTTTGGGCCCCTTCACTTGCTTGGCGCCGCAACGGGGGCATTCGGTGGCTTCGTAGGGGATCGGGCGCGCACAATCGATACAGGCCACCCGCAGTTCCGGAATGGACATTTTTCGCGTCCAGTCGCTGACCGGAATCTGAAACGGTTTCGCCAAGTCGTCATGTCCGGCGTTGAATGTGTCAAGCGTCACGTTGGTGGCATCGGCAAACTCCGGGCGAAGCCCGTTTTCCCAGGCCTGAAACTGCCGGGTCTCGGTCCTGATGCCGTGCAGACGATTCATGAGCATGGCGAGGGAGGCCAGCAACGCGAGAATGGCCGCCAGCGCGATCAACCGGTCGTAATAGGACCGGATCGCGTCTCCGATGGATTCCAGGGTAAGTTTCACCTATTCCGCCTTCCTTATGAACCGGTAAACTTCCAAATCCACCCGGACCGTCAGCGTGCTTTCCCGCCCCGAGACCACGCGCGACTCCTTGCCCAGTTCCGCCGTCGTTTCCGGAGTTCCCCGATCCTTCTCGATCACTTTTGTGCGAATCGTCACCTGGTCTCTGGGCGCACTCCATGTCACGCGCTTCACGACGGTAAACATCGGCTGGGCCGCCAATCGGTTCAGCACCTCCAGCGCGCTGTCCTCCTTGGCCCTGAAGAGCAGCACAAACTTCATCGTGGCGAAAAGGGCGCCCGGTTCCATCAGGCCCGTCTGGGGATTCGTCATCATGACGGTCGCGCGGGAATCCGTACTGCCACCGCCTCCCCGGGGGGGGCGTCTCGATCGGCCGACGCCCGTGGAGGGGGGGTCCCCGGCTCCCGCCGATGCGGCCTCGTCCTCCTCCTCGAAGCGTTCACGCCCGATTGCCTCGATCGCGGTGACCTTGGACTGGAATAGAATATCGCACAGGCTTTTGGTAATGGTCAACTGCTGCATCAGCCGGGGCACATAGTCCGGTTTCGGGGGGGTGCCCTTGAGATAGTTATCCATGCCGAATCCGAACTCCTCGGGCAGGACGACGCCGGCTGCGCGCGCCTGGGCCACGATCTCCTTTTGGGTCTGCCAGAACGACTCCATGAACACCGTGGGTTGCTTCAATTCGGCGGGTTCCACCTGGTTGCGGGCCAGCGCGGTTTGAAGGTTGCCCAGGGCGGTTTGCAGCGTGGCAAGGTTCTGCTGCTCCTTTTCCACGTTTTGCGCGGAGGGGAACGGCTCCATCTTGTAGAGCGCTTCCAGGCGGCCTTGGCTGGTGATCAAGGCGCTCCGCTCGGCTATAAAGACGCGCATGGCGAAAACCAGCAGCGCCGAGGCGCCGATCATGAGCAACGCCAAGCCGCCCCAGAACAAACCCAGTCCTATTTTTTTTCGCGATCCCGTCACGGTGCCATCCTCTCCGCTCCGCTCGGCCTATAAATCCTTGATGTCCGCTTCAATGACGAACTCCGTCATAAAGTCCGTCCCGTCCACCGGCTTGATGAGCGTCACCTGCTGCCGGTCCGTGAAATGACGGCCGTCCTTGAGCGACGCCGCGAATTCGCTGATGTTCTTTTGGGACACCTTATCGTCGAAGCCCTGCCCCTGGATGCGCAGGAACCGGCGCGAGGACGCGCCCCCTCCCCCCTCTCCCGCCTCCAGCAACTGAACGTCCGTCAGCCACATACCGTCCAAAAGCTTGCTGTGCAGATCCCCAAGCGCCTCATGCCAGGCCGTCCGCTGCCGGATCTGAGAGATCAGATTCTCGCTCTGGCGAACCAGCTCGTTCTGCTTCTGGTGGAGCAAGGTGAGGCTCGCCTCGACCTCCTTGAGATTGACCTCCCGTTGCGACACGGATTGCACCCGTTCGTTCAACAGAATCGCCTGGCGGTGGAAGAAAATCCACCACATCAGGAGGGCCAGCGCCACACTCAGTCCCGTGGCCGCAAAAAAGGGCAGGCGCGCCATGAACTTCTTATGGGCCACGATATCCGGAGGCATCAGGTCGATTTCCACGGGGCAGGTCCGCACGCGTCGGAGCGCGACACCCACCACCTCGCCCATGACCATGATATCCCGCGCCACCTGCTCGGAGTCGATCGCGTCGCTGACCGTGACATTGGAAAAGGGGTTCAGGATATCCACGTCAATCTTCAGCTTGTCCTTCAGAAACGTGTCGAGATGCCCGATCGCGCTGCTGCCGCCGGCCAGGAAAAGGCGCAACGGCTGACTGCCGCCCTGCTGGCTGCGATAGAAATTGATGGTCCGGTTGATTTCGGCATGCAACCGGGTCATCACGTTGCGCACGACCTTGGCCACGCGCTCTTTCGTGCCCTTTTCGCTCTCGTCGTAGCTGCTGCCGAACCCGACGTAGGCGTTCGCGAGTTTCAGGCCCTCGGCCTCCTCGAAGGAGATGCCGAACTCCTTCATGATCTCCTTGGTGATGGCATTGCCCGCTATCGGAACCGTACGACTGAAAATCTTGCTGCCCTCGGCAAAAATGACGCTCGTGCTGCGCGCGCCCATGTCGAGGATCATGGAGCACCCCTCGATATCGCCGTAGTTGAAGCGCATGGCGTTATAGAGCGCCATGTTGGACACGTCCACCACTTCGGGCACCAATCCGGCCGCCTCCACGCAATCCGTCAGTTTTTTAACCAGATCAATCTTGGCGGCCACAATCATGGCGCTCATGTCGCCGCTTTCGCCGCCCGACACGAGTTGATAATCCCACACCACTTCCTCAATCGCGGGAATGTTTTGTTGCGCCTCGTATCGAACGATCTGGGCCACCTTGTCCCGATCAACCGGCGGCAGCTTGACAAAAGTCGAAAAGACGATCTGGCTGGAAATGGAGATCACGACGGGGCCCGGCTTGATCCGTTTTTCGCGCATCACGTCCCGGAGCGTGGATACGATGTAGGCCGAAACCTCCGTCTCCTCCTCCGGCGCAACGCCCAGTTTGCCCACGCCGTACGTCATCAGTTCCAGCCCGCCGGCTTTCAGAATGCGAAACTCCGCCAGCACGATCTGGCTCGCGCCGATGTTCAACGTCAGGATGCGATCGGATTTAAACATGGAAGCTCTTTAGTGCGCGATTTCTTCGTAATCGTCATAGCCGATATAGCCGAAGGGCGTATCGGTGGCTTTCAGCAGATAGCCGTCCTTCACCGGCAGCTTGGGGTTTTTCCACCATTCCTTCTCGTTTTTCAGCCGCTCCTGAAATCGGCGTTCCACCTCGGCCACGGACTCCATCGGGTTGCCGTCGGCGCTGACTTCGACCGCCACGGCAATCGGCTCCCCATATCGAGCGGTCGCCGTGGGCGCCAGGTAGAGGGTCGCCCACTTGGCGTCTCCCCGGTTCCGGTCCACATCCCGGTAATTCACCGTTCCCCGGAACAGGTTGTATTCCAGGGCCTTGGTTTCCCGGTTTTCCTGAGCCGTCAACACATAAAACTGGAAGGTGACCTGATTCAGCCATCGTTGCCGGGCATCCGGAACGGTGTAATACTCCGCCACCAGTTGCACCCATTCACGGACGTTCCCGGGAGTGCTGCGCACAATTCGGCCGCCGCCGTTCACCGTGTAAGCCGGCGTTCGCAGACGGGAGTTTTTATCCAGTCCGAAAAGGTTCTTCACCTTGATTATTTTGTCCGGCTTGGAGGGAGCCTGGGCGCTTGCCCGCGGACTCATCATCAGGCAGGCCGCTGACAGAGCAGCCAAGGTGATCCAGCGCATCGTTTTCATCGATCGGATCTCCGTGTCAAAAAATTGAACATTGAAAAGCACGAACAGGAAGAGTATAGGTTTTCGGTCGCCCTGAAATCAACAGGAAAAATAGAAAGTCGTTTATTTTTTAATCCTGTTTGCTGCCCGACCCGCCGCCGGATTTCCGCCCCCTTCGCAGGAGGGGCCATACCCCCGAGTCAACCGGGCCGCCTGGCGCCGGCAGGACTGCGCTTCAACAGGCCGCCCCATGGCGTCCAGCACGAGCGCCCGGTTGTGCCAGGCTTTCGGATTTCCCGGATTTAGGACGGTGGCCATCTCCAGCATATCGGCCGCCTCACCCAAACGGTTTTCCTGAAACAGCGCGATGCCCAGGTTGACCCGCGCCTTGTCGTGGTCGGGCCGAATGCGCAACGCCTCCCGATAGGCCTGGATGGCCGCCTCCCGTTGCCGGAGTTCGCCGAGCAACACGCCCATGTTATAGGCCGCATCCGCCAGTTGCGGATCCGCCGCCCGCGCGTTCACGTAGTGCCGCCAGGCCGCCTCCCGCTGCCCCCGCATCTGGCAGGCCGCACCCATCGCGTTCTCCAGTTCGGCGTCGAACCGGACGCCGTCCGTCGGAGCCGGCACCGGCGCGTTCACCAGCACGGCGGCCACGCCCAGCCCCGCCATCCCCACCCACCACGCCGCGCCCGGCTCCCTTGCCCGCCGGGCCAGCCAGGCCAGGGCGCCGATCCCATAGATCAGGAAAAGGGGAATCAACGGCGCCCGGTACCGCGCCGTCGGGAAAACCAGGATGACGGAAAGCGCGTACATCACCACAAAGCCCGCCGCCACCCGGTTCTCCCGTCCCCATCCCCAAGCCAGACCCAGGCCCACCAGAGCCAGCGGCCCCAGCACGCCGAACGGCCAGGCCAACCACCCCCACCGCCCGGTCAACACCTTCAGTACAAAGGAATGCTCGCGAAAGGTGTAGAGATCCAGGTTCCGGGGAATCTCCCGGCCCGCCAGAAACTGCCGGGCTTTCCACCCGGTATTCCTGAGAAACAGGCCCGGGCGCCGGATCATGAACCGAAACGATTCCGCCCAGAAATACCGGTCCGCCTCGCGGGCATCTTGCGCGCCGTTCCGATACGCCACCTGGGTCAGCCGTTCCCAGTCCAGCCCCGGCCGCGTGGCCATGGTGACCTCCAGGCGCGCGTTGTTCCCGATGTAGAAATTGATGCCGCCGTTCGATGAAATCAACACCCACTGCCCGCCCACCAGTCGGTTCCGAACCGTTACCGGCGCCACCACCAGAGCCGCGCCGGCCAGGAATAGCGCGGCCCATCGCCATCGCCTCCCGCATCCCGCTTCTTCCCGCCCCGCCCGCCAGGCGAGCGGCGCGGCCACCGCGCCCATGACCAGCGCGTTCGGAACGGTCAAACCCGCCAGGCCCAGCAGGAGTCCCGCGCTCAGCCAGCGCCACGCCGACGGCCGTTCCAGCGCCCGCAACACCTGCATCAGCAAGGCCAGATCGAACACCACCGCCAGGCCCACCGGCATCAGTTGAGTCTCGAAAAACAGCAACGGCCCATACACGGCGGCAGCCAGGCCCGCGGCCACCCCCACGCCGCGCCCCGCCAGCCGCCGGCCCGCGGCCAGCGTGAGCAGCGCTCCCGCCACGCCGATCAGTCCCATCACCACCCGCGTCGCCGTCATCCCGGTTCCCACGATTCCGTAAATCCCCGCCAGGAACCAGGGAAAAAGGGGCGGCTGCCAGTACGGCGTGCGCGGAAAGCCCCCCCTCAAAAATGCCTCCGCCATCTGATGGTAAGTCGAGGAGTCGATCAAGGGAAAAGCAAATGCCGGCGTGCGGCACGTCTCGACAATCAGGATCAGATGCGCCAGCAACGCGGTCACCCCCACCGCCGCCCACGGCACCCATGCCTCCCGCGTCCAGCCTCTCATGGCGAATCTCCCGCCCCGGCCGATTCCGTGAATCCTTCCCGAGGCACGCCTCTTTTTTACATCAAAGCACCCCGCCCTGAAAAGCCCAGAGTGCCGCCCTGCCCGCGATCATCCCGGCTATTGACAAATCCGTCCTTTATCCCTAGTTTTCACTTTTTCTTACCGAGGAGAGCCCATGCGTTTCTATCTCGTCCGCCGCGCCCCGATCGCGCCCGCCCTCGATAGTGAGTGGAGCGATGCCGCCTGGAAATCCATTCCGATCGCCAAGGTCAACTGGTTCCATCCGGACTCCCCCCACATCCACCCCCGAACCCAGGTCAAACTCATGGCCGGCCCCAAGGGGCTTCATCTTTTCTTCCGCGTGGAAGACCGCCATGTCATCGCCCGCTGCACCCGCTACCAACAGTCGGTCTGCAAGGATAGTTGCGTGGAATTTTTCGTGGAACCCGACGGGGCTCGCGGCTACTTCAACTTCGAGTTCAACGCCGGCGGCACCCTGTTGCTCTACCACATCACGACACCGGCGACCGGGTCGGAAACGGGCGCCCGCGTCAGAACGGCGGTGTCCAAGGCGCTCGGGTCCACGGTCAAGGTGCATACCTCTTTCAACGCCCCCATCCGCAACGCCATCCCGGGCCCCGTGGTCTGGTTCCTCCAGGCCTTCATCCCGTTTGCCCTCTTCGAAGCCTGCATCGGACGGATCCGGCCTCTGGCCGGCAAAACCTGGCGCGGCAACTTCTACAAGTGCGGCAGCGATTTCCCGCATTACGCCTGCTGGTCGCCCGTCAAGGTTCTCAGTTTCCACCAGCCCAAGCATTTCGCCCCGCTGGTATTCGAAAAATAATCGGGGTTTCTTACTTTCTTGTTGAATATCTCCCGTTTTCCGGTATCGTATTACGCGTTTTCATGACCGGAAACGGAATCACCCAGACAGGCAGGATCACGTATGGGACAGCAACTGAGAGCCCGGGTTAAGCGAGCGCGCCGCAAACTGTGGCACAAACGGAAAAAAGAAGAAGCCAAAGCCGCCGCTAAAACCGCCAAGAAAAAACCGGCTTAGTTTCCGGATCGTCTTCGCCGGCGCGATGGCCGAGTGGTTAGGCAGAGGTCTGCAAAACCTCGTACACCGGTTCAATTCCGGTTCGCGCCTCCATCATAAACCCCCCGTGATCGGGGCCTGTTTCGGATGTCACCCCCGACATCGAACGTCCTGTGTTCCCGGTTGCCGCCGGCCGCAGGCGCCGTTCATGCCGCATAAAAAAACGCGCGGAGGAAAGCCTCCGCGCGTCTATCGGCCTTTTACGATCGCCTACTCGAACTTCCGGAACGCCAGCGAGGCGTTGTGCCCGCCAAAGCCCAGCGAGTTATTCAGCACCACCCGCACCGGCTGCTGCCGGGCCTGGTTCGGACAGTAGTCCAGGTCGCAGACCGGATCGGGGGTCTCGTAGTTGATCGTCGGCGGAATCACGCCTTCCTGGATCGCCTTGGCGCAGACCACGCTTTCGATCGCGGCCGCCGCTCCCAGCAGATGGCCGGTCATGGACTTGGTCGAACTGACCACGAGTTTGCGCGCATGGGCGCCGAACGCCGACTTGATGGCCGCCGTCTCGCACCGGTCGTTGAGCGGCGTGCTCGTGCCGTGGGCGTTGATGTAATCCACGTCCTCGGGCCGGACCCCGCTGTTCTTCATGGCCAGTTTCATGGCGCGGGCCGCGCCTTCTCCGTCTTCCGCGGGCGCCGTCATGTGATGCGCGTCGCAGGTGGCCCCGACGCCGAGCAGTTCGCAATAGATGCGGGCGCCCCGCTTCTTCGCGTGTTCCAACTCCTCGAGGATCAGGATACCCGCCCCCTCGCCCATCACGAACCCGTCCCGGTTCAGGTCGAACGGCCGGCTCGCTTTCGTCGGCTCCGAGTTCCGCGTGCTGAGCGCCTTCATGACGGCAAAGCCCGTCACGCCCAGGTAGCAGACCGCGGCTTCAGACCCGCCCGCCGCCATGATGTCGCACTCGCCGTCGCGGATCAGCTTGTAGGCGTCACCGAGAGAGTGCGCCGCGGACGCGCACGCCGAGACCACGCCGTAGTTGGCGCCTTTGAAGTCCAGCGCGATCGCGGCCATCCCCGCGCCCATGTTGGAGATCATCTGCGGAATCATGAACGGCGATACCCGCCCCGGTCCCTTCTCCAAGTAGATCGCGTGCTGGGTCTGCAGCGT
Organism: uncultured Verrucomicrobiota bacterium; assembly: GCA_964609905.1. Lineage (GTDB taxonomy): Bacteria > Verrucomicrobiota > Kiritimatiellia > CAIKKV01 > CAIKKV01 > CAZSUH01. The sequence goes on along the minus strand of CAZSUH010000015.1, from coordinate 28,390 downwards.
CTGCAGACCGCCCACACCCGAACCGATGATCACGCCCGCGCGAGTCACGTCCTCGCGTCCCATATCGAGGCCCGAATCCGTCAGGGCCAGCTTGGAGGCGGCGATCGCGTAGTGGGTGTACGGATCCATCCGGCGCTGTTCCTTCTTCTCAATGAAGGCGTCCACGTCGAACTCCGTCACCTCGCCCGCGATGGTCACATCGATACCGGTCGTGTCGAACTTCGTAATCGGGCGGATGCCGGATTGCCCCGCCTTGATTTTCTCCCAGAACTTGGGCACGTCGCACCCCAAGGGTGAAACAAGGCCAAGCCCGGTCACTGCCACGCGTTTTGATTCCATGTCGGTCTCCTGGTGAACCGGCTCGTTGAACCGGCCGGTTTGCCGCCGGCAGAAATCAGCCCTCGATTCCCTTGGACTTCAGGAACGCCAGCACATCGCCGACGGTCTTCAGCTTTTCCTGGTCCTGCTCGGAAATCTCCGCGCCGAACGCATCCTCGAGCTCCATCACGAGTTCCACGAGGTCCAGCGAGTCGGCCTTGAGATCCTCGACAATCGAGGCCTCGGGCTTCACCTGGTCGGGCGTCACGCTCAGTTTCTCCACGATGATATCCCTGACTTTATCTTCAAGCGCCATGGTCGTCTCCTTCTTGTTCGGTCGTTTTCGTTTCCGTTTCCGCCTGTCTCCAACAGCCTTGCTCCGTCAACGCGGCCGATCCCGGACCGTCTTGACCAGAGTCTGCACGTCGCTCACGTTGGCCAGCGATGCCGCCTCATCCAGGCGTTTCACCAGCCCCGTCAGAACCGCGCCCGGGCCGAACTCCACATATCGCGCCACGCCGGCGGCCTTCAGGCCCTGGACGGTCGCGATCCATTGCACGGAAGAGGTGACCTGGCGGACCATCAGCTCCCGGATCTCGTCCGGCCCGCCGTGCGGCTTGCCGGTCACGTTGGCGATCACGGGGAACGCGGGCGCCTTGAACGTCACCCCTTCCAGCGCAGCGCGCAACCCGTTGGCGGCGGGTTGCATGAGGGGCGAATGATACGCTCCGGCCACGGGCAAACGCAAGGCTCTTTTTGCGCCCGCCTCCTTGGCCAGTTTTTCAGCTTCGGCAATGCCTTCGACCGGACCGGACAACACGATCTGGCCGGGCGAATTCAGGTTGGCGACGGCCACTCCAGCCCGTTCCGCGATCCGGATCACGGCGTCATCCGTCATGCCGATCAGGCTCACCATGCCGCCCCTGGAGGCGTCGCACGCCTCCTGCATCAGGCGGCCGCGGGCCGCCAGCACGCGGAGGGTATCCTCGAAGGAGAGACAGCCGGCGGCGTAAAGGGCCGTCCACTCGCCCAGGCTCAGCCCCGCGACCGCGGAGGGCGTCTCGGCCATACCGCTCTTCTGATACGCCGCCAGGCAGGCCGCACTGACCAGGAATATGGCCGGTTGGCAATGGATCGTCCGGGTCAGTTCGGGCATCGGCCCGTTGAAGCAGAGCGAGGCCAGGTCGTACCCCAGCGTCTCGTTGGCCTTATCGAAAAGGGCTTTGCACTCCGGCCACGAGGCGGCCAGATCGCGTCCCATACCGACGGCCTGGGCGCCCTGGCCCGCGAAAATCCATGCGGTTGTCATGCGCGTCTCTCCTGCTCGATGGGATATCTACAGTTGAATCACGGAAGCGCCCCAGGTGAAGCCGCTTCCGAAGGCCACGATCAGCACCTTGTCGCCGGGTTTCACCCGCCCGCACCGGAGCGCCTCGTCCAGGGCCACGGGGATCGAGGCGCTCGACATGTTCCCCGTGTGGTCAACATTGACATAAAACCGGTCGGTTTTCACGCCCAACCGTTCGGCAATCGCCTCGATGATTCGCAGATTGGCCTGGTGCGGAATGACGCACGCGATCTCCTCCAGGGTGCACCCGCTGACTTCCAGCGCCTTTTTGCAGGCATCCACCATGTTCAACACCGCGTGCTTGAACACCTCGCGCCCGCTCATGCGGATCATGTGCAGTTTCTGCCTCACCGTTTCATCGGAGGCCGGCTGGCGGCTGCCGCCCGCCGGTTGGACCAGCAGATCGGCCAGACTGCCGTCGCTGCCCATCACGGTGCCCAGCACGCCGCGCCCGTCCCGGGCCGCCTGAAGCACCGCCGCACCCGCGCCATCTCCGAACAGCACGCACGTCTGGCGGTCCGTATAATCGGTGATGGCGGACATCTTCTCGGCGCCGATCACCAGGGCGGTGCGCACGCCGCCGCCCTCGATGCAGCGCCGCGCCATCTCCACGCCGAAGATAAAACCCGAACAGGCCGCCTCGAGATCGAAGCAAAAGGCGTTCTTGGCGCCGATCTTGTGCTGGATCAGGCAGGCGGTGTTGGGAAACGCGAAATCCGGCGTGATGGTAGCCGTCACGATCATCTCCACCGCGTCCGCCTTCACCCCCGCGGCCTCAAGCGCCCGGAGCGCGGCCGCGGCGCCCATGTCGGACGTCGCCTCGTCGGGCCGGGCCTGATGACGCTTCCGAATGCCGGTGCGGGTCCGGATCCACTCGTCGGTGGTGTCCACGATTTTGGCGAAATCGTCGTTGGTCATCACCTTCTCGGGCAGGTAGGACCCCACTCCCGCGAACATGGCGCGACAACCGACCCGGGCAGCCGGCGCCGGCGTTTTTTCAGACTGCTGTTTCGTCGGCATGCTTGATCTTTCTGATTTCCGCGACAATATTCGTGTTCAGGTCGTGGCCGATCCAATCGCGGGCAACGCGCACGGCGTGATAGATCGCCTTGGCCTTGGAGGCGCCGTGCGTGATGATGCACGCCCCGTTGATCCCCAGCAAGGGCGCCCCGCCGTAGTTCTCGGGGTCCATCCGCTCCTTCATCGACTTCAGCGCCCCGCGGAGCAGCAAGGCCCCGAGCATCCGGATCGGATTGCGGGTGAACTCCTGCTTGATCCAGTGCCCGATCGCGTGGGCCACGCTCTCGGCGGTCTTCAGCAACACGTTGCCGACAAAGCCGTCGCAGACCACCACGTCGGTCTCGCCTTCGAACACGTCGTGTCCCTCGACGTTTCCCCGGAAGTTCAGATGCGAAGCCTTCAGCAAGGGGAAGGTTTCCTTGGTCAGCTTGTTGCCTTTGGACGATTCCTCCCCGTTGCTCAGCAGGCCCACCACCGGCTTGGCCTGGCCCAGGATGTCTCGGGCATAGACGCTGCCCATGACCGCAAATTGACTCAACAGTTCCGGATCGGACTCCGTG
>CAZSUH010000015.1:19884-25134 GCA_964609905.1 uncultured Verrucomicrobiota bacterium | reverse complement strand
CAAACTGGAGCAACATCCGCGCGGAGCAATCGGTGTTCGCGCCGGCGTCGATCAGGATCACGGGCCGCTTCTGAGTGGGCAGAATGGCCGCGATGGCCGGCCGCAGCACGCCTTCCAGCGTCCGCAGTTTAAGATGCGCCGCGCCCATCACGGCGCCCGTGTTGCCGGCGGAAACCGCGGCATCCGCCTCCCCGGCCTTGATCAGATCGATCATGCGGCTGATGGACGAATCCCGCTTCTTCATCACGGCCTGGGCCGGCGGCTCATCCATGCCGATCACCTCGGAGGCATGGAACACCTCGATGGAAGGCGGCACGTTTTTATGCCGGGCCAGTTCCCGGCGAACCGCATCCTGGTGGCCCACCAGGATGAGCCGCTTGACCGCGGGAAAATCCCGCGCGGCCAGGATGGCGCCCGCCACGATCTCGGCGGGGGCGAAATCGCCCCCCATCGCATCGACGGCAATACGCATACCGTTTATTCAGCCTCGGGGGTGACAACCTGGCGGCCCTTGTAGTAGCCGCAGGCCGGGCAGACCCGGTGGGGCAACTGGGCGCCGCCGCACTTGGGGCAGGGCTGGCTCGCAACCAGGGGACGCTTGTGCGCATGGGACGCCTTGCGACTCCGGATCTTGCTCTTGGAACTTCTCCTTTTCGGAACAGCCATACCTCACTCCATTCTTTTTAACCGATCCAATCCGCTCCACGCCGGATGGTCCGCCGGAGGCCGGCAGGAGCATGTCCCCTCGTTCAGGTCAGTCCCGCACTGGGGGCATAATCCGCGGCACCCGGGCGAACACACCGGATAATTTGGAAAAGCGAGAATCATATCTTCGCGCATGTTCTCCGTCAAGTCTATTGCCTCCGACAAATCACGGTACTCCCGGACGCAGACAAAATCCTCCGTCCGCACCTCGCGTTCAACCCGATTCGCGCAGCGGCTGCACGGGAATGCGATCCGGCAGACGAGCGACCCCCGCACGACGAGTTCGCCCGGCAGCAGTTCCGCCAGCAGCCGGTACCGGATGGGCGATATCGCCAGGACGAGGGCGCCCGGTTCCAGATCGAGAATCGCCGCCGGTTCCTCCCCCTCGAGGCGCTCCCCTCCCGGCCGCAGCTTGGACAGTTCGATGATCATGCCGGCTTTCCTTTTCCCGCTTTGCGCGCGCGCTGAAGGGACTCGATCCGCGCCTGAACCGGCGCCGGCACCAGGTCGAAGGTATCCCCTCCCTGGCCGGCAATCTCGCGCACGGCGCTGGAACTGATGTAGCTGAAGGCCTCCTTGGGCATCAGAAACAGGGTCTCCACGTCGGGCGCCAGTTTCCGGTTCATCAGGGCCATCTGGAACTCGTATTCGAAGTCCGAATAGGCCCGGATGCCCCGCACCAGCACATGAATGTCCTTGAGCCGGGCATACCGGACCAGTAACCCGTTGAACGATTCGACCTCGACATTGGGGAGGTGGCGAACCGACTCCCGGGCCATGGCCACGCGCTCGTCGAGCGAAAACATGGGGGTTTTCCGGGCCGGGATCGTCACAATGGCCACCACCACCCGACTGAAAATGGCCGCCACCCGCTCGATCACATCCAGATGCCCGAGTGTCAGCGGATCGAACGTTCCCGGATAAATGGCGGACTGTCTCATGCCTGCTCGTCCTTTTCCACCGCCGGCCCGTAAATCGCCAGCGCCGTTTCGCCGTATGCCTTTTCGGCCCGCAACCGCCAGCCGGGAAAGGCTGAAACCGGATGGCGGACCGACTGTTCCATAACAAAAATGCCGTCCGCTTTCAAGAGCCGGTTTCGCGCCACTCCATCCAGAGCCGATGCGACCCAGGGTTCTCCCCCCGCCTCCGCCGCATACGGCGGGTCTGCAAAGATGATATCAAACGAACATTCCAGCTCGGTCTGCCGGACAAATCGCAAGGCGTCCCCTCGGAACAGACGCAAGGCGCCGCCGGAAGCCTCCACCGGGCCGCACAACGTTTCCACGTTCCGCTTCAAAACCTGAAAGGTACGCGGATGCTGCTCCACCCACCACACGCCCGCCGCACCCCGGCTCCAAGCCTCGATCCCTACCCCCCCCGACCCCGCGCACAGATCCAGAAAAAGAGCCCCCCCCACCCGGGCCGCCAGGGAAGAAAACAGGGCTTGCCTGACGCGATCCTGCGTGGGCCGCACACCGCTGCCGGGGACTTCAATCCGCCGATTCCCCAGAAAACCGCCCGTTACACGCATATCCATTCCCGTTTTCGCATGGCGGACAAGGTACCACGTTTCGTCATATTGACAACCTATTCCCGAGTCCCGCCAGCCTTTTCCGCTTTTTACTTGAACCCGCCCCCCCTTTTCGCGCAGAATCTTCCAATCGCACGCGATGGGCAGAGCCGAAACCGGATCGCCGGACCGGGCCAACACGCGGGCCCATTTCAACCAAAGGACGTCCCATTATGGGTTGGTTTAGCTGGCGTAAAAAGGAAAAAAAGCAGGACGGCGCCGCCAAGGAGGATCTTTGGATCCAATGCGCCGCCTGCAAGGCCATGCTCTTCAAGGAGGAGTGGCTCAAAGCCTGGAAGGTCTGTTCCGTCTGCGGCTTCCACGACAAGCTCACCGCCCGGGAGCGGATCACCCTCCTCGTCGATCCCAACTCCTTCCGCGAGTTCGACACCCGGCTCACCACGTCCGACCCGCTTAAGTTCATGGACGACAAGGGCACCTATGCGGAAAAGGCGGAGCAGGCTCGCGAAAAGACCGGCCTTCGGGAAGCCGTGATCACCGGCCGCGGCAAAGTCCGCGGCATCCGCGCCGCCTTCGCCGTCATGGATTTCAGCTTTCTCGGCGGCTCCCTCGGCGGCGGCACCGGCGAAAAAATCTTCCGCGCCACCGAATTCGCCCGCAAACGCCGCATGCCCCTGATCATCGCCTCCGCCTCCGGCGGCGCCCGCATGCACGAGGGCATCGTCTCCCTCATGCAAATGGCTAAAACCAGCGCCGCCCTCGCCCGCCTCCATGAGGCCGGCATCCCCTACATCTCCCTCCTCACCAACCCGACCACCGGCGGCGTTTCCGCCAGCTACGCCATGCTCGGCGACATCAACATCTCCGAACCCGGCGCGCTCGTCGGCTTCGCCGGCCGCCGCGTGATCGAACAAACCATCAAACAGAAACTCCCTGACGAGTTCCAGACGGCCGAATACGTCCGGGACCACGGCTTCATCGACCTCGTCGTTCCCCGCAAGAACCTGCGGGAAACCCTCGTCAAACTGCTCCAATACTGCATGAACACCCAGGTGGATTAGGGCGACCATACCATGAGTTTCGATTTTGAAAAACCGCTGGACGACCTCGAAACGCGAATCCGCGAGCTGACCGTGCTCAAGGAAACCAAGCCCGGGGTTCAGGCCGACATCGCCAAGCTCACCCTCCAACTCGAGGAGGAACGCAAGGCCATCTACGCCAAACTCACCCCCTGGCAGACCGTCCAGGTCGCCCGCCACCCCGAACGCCCCTCCATCCGCGATTATATCGCCCACCTGTTCGAGGATTTTATCGAACTCCACGGCGATCGCGCCTTCGGGGACGATGCGGCCATTATCGGCGGATTCGCCACGTTCGATAAGCACCGTCTCCTGCTCATCGGCCACCAGAAGGGCAAATCGGTGGAGGAAAACATCCGGTGCAACTTCGGCATGGCCCGGCCCGAGGGCTACCGCAAGGCGCTCCGCCTCATGCGCCTCGCCGAACAAAGCCACCTTCCCATCCTCTCCTTCATCGACACGTCCGGCGCCTTTCCCGGCCTTGACGCCGAGGAACGCGGCCAGGCCGAGGCCATCGCCCGCAACCTCCGGGACATGAGCCGCATCGCCACCCCCATCGTCTGCCTCGTCACCGGCGAGGGCGGCAGCGGCGGCGCGCTCGGCATCGGCGTCGCCGACCGCATCCTCATGCTCTCGAACTCGGTCTACTCCGTCATCTCCCCCGAGGGCTGCGCCTCCATTCTCTGGCGCGACGGCGCCAAGGCCCCCGAGGCCGCCGAAGCGCTCAAGATCACCGCCCCCGCCCTGCTGAAACTGAAAATCATCGACGAAATCGTGCCCGAGCCGCCGGGCGGCGCCCACCGCAACGTGGAGGACGTCATGAAGGCGGTCCGCAAGGCGCTGCTCAAGCACCTGGCCGCCCTGAAGAGTCTCAGCATCAAAAAGCTGCTGGACCGCCGTTACGAAAAATTTTCCAAAATAGGACGAAACTAAACGATGACCGCGAAAAAGAAAAGCCCCGCCCAGGTTCGCATCCCCCTCCGCATCACCGACACCACGCTGCGCGACGCCCACCAATCCCTCTGGGCCACCCGCATGCGGACCCGCGATATCCTCGATATCGTGGATACGATCGACAACACCGGCTACTACTCGCTCGAAGTCTGGGGCGGCGCCACATTCGACGTCTGCCTCCGCTTTCTGCGCGAAAACCCCTGGGAACGGTTGCGCCAGATCAAGGCCCGCGCCCAAAAAACCCCGCTCCAGATGCTGCTGCGCGGCCAGAACATCCTCGGCTACAAGAACTACTCCGACGACGTGCTCGAACGCTTCATCTGTCTCGCCGTCCAGAACGGCATCGACATCTTCCGCATCTTCGACGCGCTCAACGACACGCGAAACCTGGAGCACGCCATCCGCTGCGTGAAGCAGTTCGGCGGCCACGCCCAGGGCACCCTCTGCTACACGATCAGCCCCGTCCATACCGTCGCGGCCTATGTGAAAGGCGCCCGGGAGCAGGTCGCGCTCGGCATCGATTCGCTCTGCATCAAGGACATGGCCGGCATCCTCTCCCCCATCGCCGCCGAAAAACTGATCGGCGCGCTGGTGAAAGAGGTCAAAATTCCCATCCAGGTCCACTCGCACCTGACCTCCGGCATGGCCGTCGCCACCTACGTGGAAGCCGTCCGCGCCGGCGCCGGCGCCATCGACTGCGCCGTTTCCTCCATGGCCGGCTTTTCCTCCCAGCCCCCCGTGGAAACCATGGCCGCGATCTTCGAGGATATGCCCTGGCACGCCAACCTCGATATGGACGCCATCCGCAAGACCTGCAAATATTTCACCGACATCGCGCCCAGGCGGCAGCTCAGCCACCACGTCGCGGACAACATCATCGATCCCGAAATCCTCACCCATCACGTGCCCGGCGGCATGATCAGCAATCTCCGCGGCCAACTCCAGCAGCAGAACGCGCTCGACAAACTCGACGCGGCGCTC
>CAZSUH010000015.1:0-19874 GCA_964609905.1 uncultured Verrucomicrobiota bacterium | reverse complement strand
ACGCCCACCAGCCAGATCGTGGGCACCCAGGCCGTGTTGAACGTGATCGCCGGCGAACGCTACGCCATCGTCCCGCAGGAGGTGAAGGATTACGCCAAGGGCCTCTACGGCCGCTCCCCAGCCCCCATGAAACCGAAAATCCAGGCCAAAATCCTCGGCGACGAGAAGCCGATCACCTGCCGGCCTGCCGATCTCCTGGAGCCCATGCTCCCCACCGCCACCCACAACGCGCCGCGCAACCTGATCCAGAACGAGGAGGATATCCTCTCCTACTGCCTCTTCCCCGGGCCCGCCGTGGACTATTTCAAATGGCGCGCCCTGCCCGCGGAAGAACGCCCCTCCATCCCCGCCGATGTGGAAGCCAAGGCCGACAAAACCGCGGAGGAATCCAAGCCCGACAAGGCCGCCGCCACACCCCCTTCCGCCATGCTGGCCTCCGAGGACTATGATGCGCTCCACGGGCTTCTCGACAAAATCCAAACCCTGGGTTTGTCCGAGTTCACGGTGCGCAAGGACGACCGCACCATCAGCATCAAGGGCACAGGCGCGCCCGCCGCTCAAACGGAAACCGAGGCGCCCAAAGCCGCGACGGCCGCGCCCAAGCCTTCGCCGACAACAACCCCAAAGCCGGCTGCCCCGAAAAAGGAAGCCAAGCCCGAGGCGCCCGCGCCGGTTGCCGCCGGGCTCACCATCAATGCCCCCATCGCCGGCACCTTCTACATCACACAGGGGCCGGGAAAGCCGCCCCTCGTCAAGGACGGCGACACCGTGAAAGCGGGCGCCCCCGTCTGCATCGTGGAAGCCATGAAACTGTTCAACCCCATCACGGCCGCGTTTGCCTGCAAAATCGTCAAGGTTCTTTGCCAAACCGGCGATGCCGTGCAGAAAGATCAGCCGCTCATACAGGTCGAAAAGATCTGACGCGCGTCGCTACCGCGGCTCGCGCCTCCGCCAGCAGTTTTTCGAATCGGCGTCCGTATTCCACGTAATTCCGGTACCGAATCTCGGCCGGGGCCGTCACGGCGGCGTCGTGAAACACGACCGCCAGGTGGGGTTCGATGGAAATGCCGCCCGCGTAGCCGCGTTGAAGCAGATCCGTGACGATCTTTTTCACATCGCCCTGCCCGTCGCCGGGGAATGTATAGTCCGCCTTCTGCGCCACCGGATCCCAGGTGCCGTCCTTGATATGCACGTAGGCGACATGCTCGCGCACCTTGGAATAAAACTCCCAGGAGGATTGCCGTGGATAGGGCTCGGGTTTGGTCCGGTCCTCCGAAAAGACGGGGTTGCCGGTATCAAACACCAGCTTCAAGCCCGGCACGTTCTCGACCAGTTTCAGGGTGTAGGTCCAGCCCATGCCGCCGTAGTTCATGCAGTTCTCATGCACGGGCGTGATGCCCGCGTCCGTGAACAGCCGATGCAGTTCCCGCAAGCGGCGGAACCGCTCCTCCTCCATCTGGTCATCCGGCTTCCGGTCCTTGAGCACCGCAAAGCTCATGATCCGGATCAGCTTCGTGCCCAGCCGTTGCATGCGCGGAATGGCCCGCTTCGCCTCCGCCAGGGAACTGTCGAACGGCTCGGTGATCGTTTTGCCCCAGTTGGCGATGGCCGATCCGAAACAGTTGACCCGGACGCCCGCTGCCTGTAGCGCGGCTGCCACCTCGTCGAATTCGGCGTCGTCGATGTCGTGAATGTTCGTGCCGTTCACCGCGCGCGATTCGATGTTCGTCCAGCCCAGTTCCCGGGTCGCCTTGATCTGGGTCGCCATATCCGGGGCCGCCTCATCCGCAAATCCGGTCAGGTACATCGCGTCTCTCCTTTTCCTGTTTTCAAGGCCTCCCTCCGGGCGGCCAGTTCCATCCACTGTTCCACCGATAATTGTTCCGGCCGCGCCCGCGCATCCGCGCCAAGCGCCGCCAGCCATTCCGCCGTCACCGCGGGCTCCAGGCGCAGCGCGTCCGGCGCGCGGTCCAGGATCCCCGCCAGTTGCTTGCGCCGGTACTGGAACGCATGCTTGGTCAGCGCATAAAACAGGGCCGGGGCGGGCCGCGGCCGGGCCGCGGCGTCCTTCGGGGAAAGCCGCACAATCACCGACCAGACCGCGGGGGGCGGATAAAAACAGGTGGGACTGATTTTCTTGCACAACTCCACCCGATAACTCACGCCGGCCCAGACGCTGAGCAATCCGTAGGCGTCGTCCCCCGCCCCGGCCGCCAGCCGCTCGCCCACCTCGAGTTGAACCGTCACCACCAGTTCCCGGGGCGGACACGGCGCCCGCATCAGTTCCACCAGCATCCGCGTGCCCGTGTTATAGGGCAGATTGGCGGCCACTTTTCCGACGGCATGGGACGCCAGCAGCGCCGGGATGTCCAGCTCCAGGAAATCGGCCTCAATGACGGTTACCCGGGGGCGATCCGCAAAACGGGCCTTCAAATCCGCGGCCAGAAGCCGATCCTTTTCCACCGCCACCACGGCGCCGGCCCGCTCGGCCAGCGCCTCCGTGAGCACGCCGAGGCCCGGCCCGATTTCCAGCACGCGGTCGGCCGGGCCCACGTCCGCCGTGCGGCTCAGGATATCGACGATGTGCGCGTCGATCAGGAAATTCTGACCCAGCCGCTTGTTCGGTTGGGCGCCCAGGGCGGCCAGCCGCTCGCGCACGGCGCGGGGACTGCTCAGCTTGTCCGTCATGCCCGCCTCCGGGGACGCACCCACGGATTGGGCTTCCGGGCCAGCCGGGCGGCCAGGCGGATGGCCTCGATCATGCTGCCCGGATCCGCGCGCCCCTGCCACGCGATGTCGAAGGCGGTGCCGTGGTCCGGCGAGGTGCGCACGATCGGAAGCCCCAGGGTCACGTTGATGCCCCGGTCAAAGGCCAGCATCTTCAGGGGGCCCAGCCCCTGATCGTGATACATCGCCACCACCGCCGCATACCGGCCATGCACGGCCTGGTAAAAGACCGCATCAGCCGGGACCGGCCCCTCCACCCGAAAACCACGGCGCTTCAGACGCCGGATCTCGGGCCCGATCACCCGCGCCTCCTCGTCCCCCAACAGCCCTCCATCCCCGGCGTGCGGATTGAGGGCGCAGACGGCGATACGCCCCTCGGGAATGCCCAGCCACGGCAGGCTTTCGGCCGTGAGTGCGACGGCCTCGCGGATGGCGTCGACGGTCACCGCGCCGGGCACCTTCGCCAGCGGCAGGTGGCGGGTGGCCAGCACCACACGCAGCGGCCCGCCGGCCAGCATCATCCCCACCCGGTCGGCGCCGGTGAGCGCGGCCAGCATCTCCGTGTGGCCGGGATAGGGAATGCGGGCTTTTTCCAACCCTTCCTTGCAGATGGGCGCCGTGACCAGCCCGTCGAAAAATCCGCTCAGGCAGCCTTCCACGGCGGCTTCGATCCAGACGGCGGCGGCGCGGCCGGCCGCCGCCGTGGCACGGCCTGGCGCGCGGGGACACCACACGGAACCGGGATCCCACAGGCTGACGGGCGCCGGACGCGCGCCCGGTGCCCACGCGGGCAACGGCGCCGTCTTGAGAAGTCGCGCGGCGTCATCCGCCGCCGCGCGGGACCCCACCAGCACCAGTCTCGCCAACCTGTTCCGGGCGCAGGCCAACGCCCCGCGCAGGGCCGTTTCCGGCCCGATTCCCCCGACATCGCCCAGCGTGATCGCCAGGACCGGCGGCCGGTCACTCTTTCCAGAGCGGCTGCTCGACGAATTTGACATGGAATTCCCGCTCCAGCTTGTCCATCCAAAGCTCATGCAGACGCAACGTCTCGATCCGGAGCAGGCGCTCTTCGATGGCGGCCCGCGCATCGTCATACGACACCACGTCGCGGCCTTCGAGCATGACGATATGCCAATCCCCGCCCAGTTCAACCCGGCAGATGCCCCCCACACGCATCCCGTTCAGCTTGTCCGCCAGTTCGGGCGCCAGATCCGCCCGGTTCTTCCATCCCCAGGCTCCTCCCTGGGCCGCGTCCGGCGCCGTCGAAATCCGCTTCGCCAGCGCCGCGAAATTGCCGCCCTCATACAGGCTGTCCATGATTTTCCGGGACCGTGTTTCGGCATCCGCGCCGACCAGCACGATCCGGCGCAGCAACACCTGGCCGGGGTGCTCATAGTCGGCGCGGTGGTCCTCGTAATACGCCTGCACCTCTTTCGGGGACACCTGCGCCTTCGCGGTAACCTCGCGGGCCCGCAAGCCCTGCACGATGATCCGCCGGCCCATTTTCTCGCGCCACTCGTCGTAGGTCATCCGCTCCTCGGCCAGCGCTTTCATCAGCTTTTCCCGACTCCCCCCGAAATCGCCCTGAATGATGTCGTCGATGCGGGAATCCAGCATCTGGTCGGTGACGGTCGCCTGGGATTTCGCCTTCTCCTTCTGGTAGGCGGCATAAATCAATTCGGTATCCACCAGGCTCCGGCGCACCTGCCTGTAAATCGCCATCCGGCGGGTGTTCATCTCGTCCCGGGTAAGCCCCTTTTCCTGGGCCAGCGCGGCATACAGCGGTTGTGCCTCCATCAGCACATCCATCACGGTGATGGCGTGTCCGTTGACCCACGCCGCCACCCCGTCCACCGGAATCGGTTCGGCCCGGTCGGCGGCGGCCCCCAGAAGGCTGACGAGCAAGGCGGAAAGAATCGCGCGCGTCATTCGTTCCTTTCTGGACAGGGCCCCCCACACCGGCGCCTGTCCTCTTCCATGACCGCGCCTAGTATCACAAACGGCCGCCCGTCCCGCAAGCCTTCCGTGCTCGAAAAATGACCCATGGCGAAAGCCACGCGCTCTCCGATTGACGCCGAACCGCCAGCCCGGTATGGTGGCGGCAGGATGAAACCCGACATCTGCCGCTTCGCTCCTTCCGCCTCCGGCCGCGCCCACCCCGGCACATTGCTGGCCGGCTTGCTGGCCTGGCTCGATGCCCGTTCGATCGGCGCCCGCTTCGTGTTGCGGATCGAGGACATCGACCCCCAACGGGCCACCGCCGCCTGGAGCCGGGGGCTGATCGAAGACCTGACCTGGTTCGGACTCGATTGGGATCTTCTGGAAAACCAGGCTGACCAGGCCGCCCGCCATACCGCCGCACTCGACCGGCTTCATGCCCTCGGCAGGCTCTATCCATGCTCCTGCTCCAAAGCCCGCCTGCGCCGGGACTGCGTCGTCCTGCCCGACGGCTCGCTCGTGTATCCCGGCAACTGCCGGGGCCGGCCGCTGCCCGACTGGCGCGCCTGTTCCGAAAACATCCGATGCAACCTCGTCGGCATGGCGGTGGACCTGCGGGACGAATCCGGACTGGATCTTTCCCAGATCCCCGGCCGCGATGCCGGCGATCCGGTCGTGCGTCGGAGGGATGGCACGGTCAGCTATCAACTCGCGGTGGTGGCCGACGACGCCGCGACCGGCGTCACGCGCATCGTGCGGGGCCGGGATATCGCGCCCAGCACGGCCACCCAGGTCGCGCTGTACCGCCTGCTCGGCTTTCCTCCGCCCGTGTACCGGCATCACCTGCTGCTGCTCGAACCGCGCGGGGACAAGTTCGCCAAGTTTCACGGCGCTGTGGGCGCCGACACCCTGCGGCAACACCTGTCCGCCCGGACGCTCTGCGGGCTTCTGGCCTGCGTCGCGGGCCTTCAGGACGAACCCCGCCCGGTTTCGCCCCGCGAACTGATCCCGGGCTTCGCCTGGAATCGAATCCGGCCGGATGATCACGTGCTGGCCTGGACGGGAGAGGCGCTAGTCGGGTAACCGCTCATTTTGGCGTGAAACCCGAAAACACGAGGCTTTTTCACTTGCCTATTCACCCCGCCCGCTTATTCTTAACCCATGTTCAATATCAGCGCCTATCTTCAACTCCGGCAACGCCGCGTGGATGACTTTCTCCGGGCCCGCCTGCCGCCCGAAAGCGTCCGCCCCCGCATGCTCCACCAGGCCATGCGCTACAGCGTGCTGGCGGGCGGCAAACGGTTCCGCCCCATCCTCGCCATGGCCGCTGCCGAGGCCTGCGGCCGACCCACCGACGCCGCCCTCGCCGCCGGCGCCGCCATCGAGTTGCTGCACACCTACACGCTGATCCACGACGACCTGCCCTGCATGGACGACGACGACCTGCGCCGGGGCAAGCCCACCTGCCATGTGGCGTTCGGCGAGGCCAACGCCCTGCTGGCCGGAGACGCGCTCCAGGCGCTCGCGTTCGAATGGCTCGCCACTCTGCCGGCCTCCGCCTCGCCGGCCCGGCTGGCGGCTGAGCTGGCCCACGCCGCGGGCAGCCGCGGCGTGGTCGGCGGACAGGTCGAAGATCTGCGGGCCGAAGGCGCTCCCCTCTCCGCCGCCCGGCTCACCTACATCCATCGGCATAAAACCGCCGTCCTGATCGAAGCCGCGGCCCGCATGGGCGCCATCGCCTGCGGAGCGGAGGAGCCCGACGTCCGGCGCCTGGCCCTCTATGGCCGCCGCCTGGGCCTCGCATTCCAGGTGGCGGACGATATTCTGAACGCCACCTCCTCGCCCGACAAACTCGGAAAGCCGACCGGCAGCGATCAGGCCCGCGGCAAATTGACCTGCGTCGCGGTCCACGGTCTGGCCGCATCCCGCCGCCTGGCCCGCGCCCTGGCGCGCGAGGCCCGCTCCGCCCTGGCCGGTTTGCCGGGCGACTCCTCTCCCCTTCGCGCGCTGGCCGCTTTCGTCGTCAGCCGGAAAAATTGATTTTTAACGAAAAACAGGCTTGACCCTTTCCGGGCAAACAGGCAAAAAGACTGCAACCGATTCCATAGCGAAGGAGCATGCCATGTCCACACCCAGAGGTCTCAAGTTTTCCACAAACCATCAGTGGGTGAAAGTGAAGGCGAACGGCAAAATCATCGTCGGGGTGACGGATTATGCCCAGAGCCAGATGCACGCGATCACCTATGTTGAACTCCCCGAACCCGATCCCAACCACGAATTCGCCGCGGAGGAAGAGGTGGGCGTGATCGAGTCGAATAAAACGGCGGCGCCTTTCCTGTCCCCCGTCAGCGGCATCATCACGGCCGTCAACACGCATCTGCTGGACAATCCCGAACTCGTCAACCACGACCCCTACGGCGCCGGCTGGATTTTCGAGATGAAAGCGACCGACATGGGCGAGGTCGAAGATCTGATGGATCTCGACTCCTACGAGGCCAGCCTCCCCATCGACGAAGAGGACGACCTGTAAGTGCGCCCGGCCGCCCAGGCCTTCGCGTTCGCCCGCCCCGTTCCCTATGCCCCGGCCGCCGAGGCCATGGAGCGGCTCGTGGACGCGCGGCAACGCAATGCCATCCCCGACACCGTCCTGTTCCTTGAACATGAGCCCGTCGTGACGCTCGGCAACCGGGGCCGCGATAATTTCCTGCTCAAATCCCCCGCCGAACTCGCTCGCGAGGGCGTCCATGTGGCGCACGCCTCGCGAGGCGGCGACGTGACCTTTCACGGCCCGGGCCAGCTCGTCATCTATCCCATCCTCGCGCTCGGGCACGGAGAGGCCGACGCCCACCGCTACCTCGACCGTCTCGAGGAGACGGCCATCCGCACCTGCGCCGATTTCGGCGTGGCCGCCTTCCGGGTGCCGGGCAAAACGGGAGCCTGGACGGACCTCGGCAAAATCGCCGCCATCGGCGTCCGCTTCCGCCGCTGGATCACCTCCCACGGCATGAGCTTCAACGTCTCCGTGGACCTGCGCTACACCTCCTGGATCGTCCCCTGCGGGCTCGTGGGCCTGCCCGTCACATCCCTTCAGCAACACCGGCCCGACTCCTGCCCCAGCCTGCCGGAGGCGCGGGAACGGCTGCTTGTCCGACTGGCGGAAACGATGGGCCGCACCCTGGCCTGGTCGGACGGCCCCCTGCCCGAGGCGCTGGCGCCCCTGGCCCCGTTCCGGTCTCCGCCCGCCGGCATTCTGCCTTGACCGGCACCCCCGAAATGGCGGATCATACCGCTTTGAAGAAGGAGCTCGAATGATGTCGTCCGTCATGGAAGAAACCATCACCCGGTCCATTGTGGACCGGTATTTCCAAAAACTGCGGGACCACCTGGCCCTCGACGTGGCCCTGGTCGGCGCCGGCCCCTCCAGCCTGGTCGCCGCGCGCGACCTGGCCAAGGCCGGCTTCAAGGTCGCCCTGTTCGAAAGCAAGCTCGCGCCCGGCGGCGGCATCTGGGGCGGCGGCATGCTGATGAACGAGGTCGTGATCCAGGATGACGCCGTGCCGATCCTCTCCGACTTCGGCATCCGCTCGCGGCCGGCCGGAAACGGGTACAACACCTGCGACGCCGTCGAAATGGCCTCGGGTCTCATCTTCGGCGCCATCCAGGCCGGCGCCGCCCTGTTCAACGCCGTCACGGTCGAGGATATCATGGTCCGGGACGACCGGATCGCCGGCATCGTCATCAACTGGACACCCGTCGTCCGCCTCGAAATGCACGTGGACCCCCTCGTCATCACCGCCCGCGCCGTCGCGGACGGCACCGGCCACCCCAGCGAAATCGTGCTGAAAGCCACCCGCAAGGCGGGCGTCACGATCGACTCCCCGACCGGCGACATCATGGGCGAAAAACCCATGTGGATGGAAAACGGCGAAACCACCACCGTCGCCAACACCAAGCGGCTCTACCCCGGCCTCTATGCCGCCGGCATGGCCGCCAACAATGTTCAGGGGGGCTTCCGCATGGGCCCCATCTTCGGCGGCATGCTCAAGAGCGGGCGCAAACTGGCCGGCTTGATCGCGCAAGACCTGAAATCGTAACGAGCGCGTGGCCTTCGTCCGATTGGTCGGATCCGACGGATCGGTCCGATCCACGCTCCGTGTAAACTCATGCCCGTGGAGGCGACCATGCCGGATTCCTTCGGCCTCTATCTCGTGTTGACCGAACCCGTCGCGGGCTACGCACGGTGCGCCGAAGCCGCCGTCCGCGCAGGCGTCCGCTATGTGCAACTGCGCATGAAACGCCAACCGCGCGAAACCATCCTGGAAACCGCCCGGACCATGGCCTCCATCACCTGGGGTTCCCCCACCCGCTTCATCCTGAACGACGACCCCGCCCTGGCCGCCGAATCCGAGGCAGACGGCGTGCACCTGGGCCAGGACGACATGCCCCTCGCCGAGGCCCGGCGCCGTTTTCCCGGGCTCGCCTGTTTCGGCCTCTCCACCCACAACGAGGCTCAGGCCGAAGCCGCCGCAACCGTGAAGCCGGATTACATCGGGGTGGGCCCCATCTTCCCCACTCCCACCAAAGCCGTTCCCGACCCCACCGTCGGCCTGGACCGCCTGGGCCGCATCGTCGCCGCTTCGTCCCTGCCCTGCGTGGCCATCGGCGGGATCAACGTGGACAACCTCCCGGCCGTGCTGAAAGCCGGCGCCCGCAACTTCGCCGTGGTCCGGGCCGTCTGCCAGGCTCCCGATCCCTACGATGCCATCCGCCGGTTGCAGGAGATCCGGACTCTTTCTTTCTCGACGCTCAACCGGCTTTGATCGGCGCTTCCCGAGCGCCCCGTTCGCCCCTTCCCCCCCCGCCCTCCACCTTCCGTCTTCACCCCTCAACCTTCCCCTTCACCGCCGCCCAATCCTTCCCCCGCGGCATAATGAACAGGCCCTTGCCGCCACTCCGGCGCTCCCACAATTCGCCTAGCTCACGCTTTTCCTTGTTGTCCGGCAAATCCCAGTCCCGCGCGTTCTTATACTCCACCACCAGAACGCGCCCGTCTTCCATGAGACAGAGAAAATCCGGATAGAATCGGTCGCTCGCGGTCTGCAACGAAAACGAGGTCGGCTTGCGCTCGACGTTCCGGACCCAATACTTCACCCCCTCAAGCTGGGTCGCCAGGAACACGGCGCACTCGAATTCCTCGCCATCCGCGCCCAGGTTGCCGATCTGCGGGAAAAAGTGCTTGGGCAGTTCCGTAAATCCCTGGTAAATCCGGTCATAGGCATAGCGGCCCTGCTGAAAGACCAACTCGCAGTCCGACCGTCCGTCCGATGCGAACTGGTTCTCGTCCGCCAACAGCGAGCCATACACCTTGCGCATGGCCGCATGCTTGGCCGCTTTGATCTTCGCTTCCAACGCCGCGCGAAGCCGGAATTTCGCGTAATTCAATTCTTCCGGGGTCATGCCCCGCTCCTGCACCAGGCTCGTCACCGCGCTGTTGAGAAACGCCGCTTTCTCATCCGCCGAGACGCTGTCGTCTGGAATATTTTTCGCCAGCCAATCGACCAGATCGACCTGGCTCCACTCGGTCTGGAAGTCGAACAAGGCCAGTTGCGCCTCGATGTTGTCGAAATATTCGAACTTGACCGACTGCTCGCGCATGAAGAAACGGCCGCCCTGGGCCGTTCGTTCCGGCTTTTTGAACTCCGCTTCCCCAAGTTCCGCCGGATAGTCCAGCAGGCGCCAGTCGCCTTGCAGCAGATGCGTGTCTTCGAACGGCTCCCACAGTTCCCCCTGCCGCAAGGCCAGGAGCGGCACGCGGAACAGTTCGCCCGTCTCGGATGGCGCTTTCGGCCGCTTGGCCTGCGGGGCGCGAAGCCGGTTCAACGCCTGGTGAATCGCCTCTTTCCCGGCCGGTGTCTGGAATACGGCTGTCAACGCCTCGGTCTGCTTGGCCGTGAAATTACCCTTGAGCGTGATGGCCCCGGTCTCAGGCGCAACCTCCACCTTGCTTTCCAGCCCCGCGGGGATCGCTTCCGGCTCCGGCAGTTCCGGAGGCGTAAACGTCACGGCAGAGGACAGCGTGAACAGGTCGTCCCCGACCGTGCTGTCCTCAGTCGCATGGATCAGGTCCTTGGTTTCCTGGCGATCGAAACCGTTCTTGACGAGGCCGTCGCGCAGGCTCTCCACGGTCGCCTGGAAATCCGACGAGGTAACAAAGGCATAGGCCTCATTCAGTTCCGGCTGGGTCTTCCGCTTGGCGCCGGGCATGCGGAGGATTCGCCCCAATATCTGTTCCGCCGCAGTGGAGGAGTTCGTGTTGCGGAAGGAGCAAAGCACATAGGCGAACGGACAATCCCACCCCTCGCGCAGCTTGTCGATGGTGATGATGAACCGCTTTTGGCACTTTTCGCCGAGGATATCCTCTCCGGCGATGTCGTCAGTCACGCCGGTCGCGATGGCAATCTGCTCCGCCGGAATCCCGAAATCGTCGATGAGCGACTGCTTCACCTTCTCCGGCACCAGCGTTTCGTGCTCCGTGTCCTTACGCTCCGCCTGCAGCAACATGACCGGCCGCAGGTAATCCCCCGTGGCCTGGCGTTCCGCGTCGGCCAGCGTCTGCAGCTTGTTCAGGCAGGCGATCGCATCCCGCACCGCGTCCTGCCAGTTGTCCCGGCGCACCAGTTCGAGCGGCATCTTGATCATGTCCGCCGCCTGCAATGCGGACGCGCCCACGCTGTATAACACGTTGCTGGGCTGACGAGAGCGGTCGGGCGTGGCCGTGAGTTCCAGAATCGCGCTGGGCTCGAACCGCGCCAGCGTCTCGAACGCCAGCGACGTGCCCTGGTTGTGCGCCTCGTCCACGATCACGAACGGGTGCCGCATGCGGAGCACGTCGACCAGGGACATTTTCCCTTTCACCGTCGGATCGCTCACGTCATCGAAGTGCGGCATCATGTCCGTGTTTTGCTTATACACGCTGAGCCGGTCGATATCCTCCTGCTTGAACGCCTGCATGGTCGCCACGATAATGACATTGGATCCGTTCAGGACGTTGGGCTTGACCCGCAACGCCTGCTCGACCTCCAGAACCGTTACCTCGCCAAGCGCGGAGAATACCGCCTGATGCAGCAGGTTAGAAGGCGTCCGAAGCGCTTTCAGCGTCTGCTCCCGGATCGGTTCGGAAGGCACCAGCCAGAGCGTGATGCTGTGGTTGGTGAAAAGCAGGCTGCGGTTAGCCCGCTCGATGGCCAGCCCGCCGATCAGGGTCTTGCCGCCGCCAGTGGGGATGCGCAGACACACGTATGGCACATAGTCAAGGGTGGGCAAAGGACGATAGTGCAGGGCGATTTCGCGCCATTCTTTGGTCGTTTCCTCGTAAGCAAGGCGCGGATTGTTGCTCGTTTTGCAGCGCTTGAAAAAGGCCTCCAGCCAGTCCAGAGCTGCCATCTGGTATTGTTTGAGGATCACGGCCTTTGCCCCCTTTTACGCGAAATCGCTCGATAGGCGGCGCGCCGTTCGCGCGCGCTAAAGCCGATCTGCTTGGGCGGCGGCTCCGGTGGATTCACCAGTTCCCGCAGCGCCTCGAATACGACCCGGAACTGTTCATCGTATTTCTTTTCCATTTCGTCCAGTTTCCGTTCCAAGTCCGCATGCGAGGCCAGGATGTGACGGATCCGCGCGAACGTCCTCATAATGGCGATGTTGACCTGAATGGCGCGCGGGCTGCGGAGAACGCTCGACAGCATGGCCACTCCCTGCTCGGTAAAGGCATACGGCATAGCTCGGCGCATGCCGCCCCAACTTGAAGTCACAATTTGTGACTTCAAGTTTGTAACCTCTTGCGGCGTAAGCTGATACATAAAATCGGCTGGGAATCGCTCGGTGTTTCGCTTGACCGCTTGCATGAGCACTTTCGGCGCGACTTCGTATAATCGCGCCAAGTCGGCGCTCAGCATAACCCGTTGCCCGCGAATGAGATAGATGACTTGCTGGACTTGTTCGATCGTAACGATATCGCTCATGGCGCATCCACCCTCAATTTATACGGCAACTGCTTGAACACGATTCCCTCGCGCCGCAGCCGTTCCGTGCCCAGCCGACAAGCCGTGCCGTAGATTACCCGCGAGCCGGCATGGGGCGGCAGGAGAGCGAGCGTGGCCGTGGTCAGCACATTGCCGCCGTCGGGCGTTTTGTCCTTCAGAATCCCGTTGTAGAGCAGATAGATGCCCGTGCCCCGGCACACGCCGATCAGGGGCGTGTTGGGGACGCGTTCACGTGGCAAAGGTTCGCCGGTCTCCACGAAATAGACATGCCGCGCCAGGTCGGCGAAACGGACCGTGTTGCGGATGGCGCCGCGTTCGTCAAACAAGGCATCGCCGAGCGTGGCGAAGCGGAACCCGCCGCCCAAACCTTCAACCCTAATGGGCTTTCCTTTGTTGGTGATATAATCGTATCCCTGCACCGCACGTATCAATCGTTGTTGGGTAACTTCAGCAGCCACCTTGTGCTCCATCTCAACCAATACAAATCTGCGCTCGCCACCGTCTTGCTTGTTCTGCTCCAAAACCGCATGCCCAGTCACTCCACTTCCCGCAAAGGCGTCAAGTATGATGGAATCTTTACCCGATGCCAGTTCCAGAATCCTTCTGACTAAGGATACAGGCTTGGGAGTGATGAACATTTCTTTGTCACCGATCATCTGTCGAAGATGGACCTTCGCATCGGAATTTGTACCGGCATACTGATAGGGCCACCAAGTTGTTGGGACGACGCCTTCCTTGGCGTTTTTCAAATGTTCTTTGATCCTTGGACTGTTATTGCCGTCCTCTCCCCACCACACCATCTTCTTTTCGTGTAAATTCCACAGTTTTTTCTCAGCTACACGCCAATAGGTGCCTGGCGGTGGCCCAGGGATCATTCTCCCGCCAGGACACTTTATCTCGTAAATCCCCTTGCTATACGAATTCCTTGACTGTAACGCGTGGGAAATCCAAGGGCCTTCCGGATCATCATCTGGATTCGAATAGTCCTCGTCCGATTCTTCGTCGCGTGGCCTAAGATTTCTTTTCCAGTCAGACTTTTTCCGGGCATAAATGACCAAATAGTCGTGCATTTCGGACATGTGCTTCGCACTATTTTTTACCGTATATATTTTTTGCCAAACAATCGTCGTAATGAAATTATCTCGCCCGAAAATCTCGTCCATTAGGAAACGGAGGGACTGCACCTCGTTGTCATCGATGCTGATGAAGATGGCCCCATCGTCGGAGAGCATATCTCGTAGCAGAGCAAGCCGCGGATACATCATGCAGAGCCATTTGTCATGGCGGGTGAGGTCGTCGGTCTCCTTGCCGACTGTCTTCCCCAGCCACTCCTTCATTTCCGGGCTATTGACATTGTCGTTGTAAACCCAGTTTTCGTTGCCCGTGTTATAGGGCGGATCGATATAGATGCACTTGACCTGGCCACCGTAATAGGGAAGCAGGGCTTTGAGGGCGAGCAGGTTATCGCCCTCCACGAGCAAATTGCCGGAGCCGGGGTCGCCGACGGACAGGTCCGGCGCCTCCTTGAGCAGGTGAAACGGCACCTGCCTATGATGATTTTCAACGGCCTTCCGGCCGATCCAGTTTAGGGTGGGCATAAGTGAAAAGTTCTTTTCAACGTATATATCCAGTCGTTTGTTCTACAGATTCGCCTTCGGATATTGTAACTCTTCGTTTGTTGTGCTCCGCAATCTTGATGCCGAGATCGACTAACACTGCCAATAGCGCGATTGAAGAGATGACAATCGCAATCCATGACCGGATCGCGTTCGGGTTCTCCAGCCTGCGTTTCAATTCAAATTGCCCAAGAAAGTTGTTGGCCCTGCCTCCGGAGGTAGTCTCGTTGATTCCTCCGATCCATTCGCACAGTTCCTGGAGCGACTTCTCCCGAAGTCCGTGTGGATTTTCTTTCTTCATTTTCGTCTCGCGGAATGGTGGTGATAAAGGTAAGCGGCCTACAGGAACGTGTCTCCTTCCAATCAACCGCCTTCGTCTGTTGTAAGAGCGATGGTATCCTTGAGCGCTTTGGCAGCGGAGACAAGTCGGAGCAGGTCGGCAGGGGGGATAGGGTTGCCGCCGCGGAACTTTGTGACGTAGTCGGCTATCTGCTCGGCACGGATGCAATGGACGGCGCTTGTGCTGCCCCATTTGGCGTCGACATGGGTGTGGAGGAAGGCAAAAACGCATTGAACATACGGCTCGAGTTTCGTGAGGGCGTTAATGCGTTCTTTCAGGTCCATGGCTCGGCGAGTGAAGTAACGGACTTGGGGTTTCCCGGTCGGCTTGCCGTTAAGAAGGAGTTCACCCTTGCCGTCGGGCGTAACATTGCCACGCCAGTTCTTGACGTCGATCGCGAAGACTCCGGCGGGACCGATGATCAGGTGGTCAATGTTCCCGTAACTGTCGGCAAAATCCAAATCGCTGATGACCGTATAGGTGTCCGGCAAATCTTTCAGAAACTTGACGAATTCGCGTTCGCCGTCGGCCCCGGTTTCCTCGGCTCTGGCCATCCGAATCTGCTTGTCGAACAGCCGCTCCATTATCCTGTATGCGGGGTAGGCAATCGCGCAGGCGACAATGACTAAACCGACACTCCAAAGATTGTGACTCCCGCAAATAAAACCGGAAATCCAACCGAACACGAACACGGCGAAGGTAAACGCGATGAAAAAGGCCATAATGGCGTTCAACCGGCGGTTGAACGCCTTCTCCTTCTGAAAATCGCCTGCTATGCCGATGAACTTCGCCATTCCCCATCCTACTGTTGGCTTGGCGGATCAATCTGGGACACGCCGTCCAATGAAGCGATTTATACGGCTGTTCCGAATGGGGAGCAAGATAAAATGATGGGAAATTCCTCATACCTTGCTCGCACCGTTGTTCGGGTTTCAGGGTGTGCTCTTGCTTTCCCGCTCCGTTCCTGTATGATGCGATCAATCGAGGAGGAACGCGCCATGCGAATCACTCATTACCTCTCCACGGCCGCATTAACCGTCTGTTGCGTTTCCGGCGTTCTGGCGGACCAGGATAAACTGATGAGCGTCCAGTTTAAAACCGCGGATCTTCGCGAAAAAGCATCCCCGTTCGGCGCCCTCTCCGGCTCCCTCGCCTACGGCGACCGCGTGCTCGTGCTGGAACAGTCCGGCCCCTGGTGCAAGGTGAAGAAAGCCGTGGACGGCGATGCGTCCGGCTGGATCCACGTCTCCGCCCTCACCGAAAAACATATCCAGCTCAAGGCCGGCGCGGACACCGCCACCAAGGCCTCCAGCGACGAGGTGGCCATTGCGGGCAAGGGCTTCAACTCCCAGGTTGAATCGCAATACAAGAACGCCAACGCCAAGCTCGATTTCGCGTCCATTGACAAGATGGAAAAAATCAAGATCCCCGTAAAGGAGCTTCAGTCGTTCGTGGAAGAAGGCGGCCTGGCCGCGAAAGGAGGCGCGAAATGAAACGCGCTCTCCGTTACCTCCCGTTGTTCCTCACCGCCGCCGCGGCCGCCGTTTTCACCGGTTGCGCCGCCATGCAGGCCATCACCGAAGCCGGCACCGCCGTGGCCGTCGGCGCGGGCGTCATGACCCCGGATCAGGCCAAGTCGGCCAACACCTCCATGGCGGCCGTGGTCAAGGCCACGGAGGCGCTGACCCCCGAAAATGAATACTATGTCGGACGGGCCGTGGGCGCGACCGTGCTCGCCTCCTACAAGCCCTACGAGGCCGCCCAGGCCACCCGTTACCTCAACACTCTCGGCCAGGCGCTTGCCCTTGTCTCCGACATGCCCCAGACCTTCGGCGGCTACCACTTCCTCATCCTCGACTCGGACGAGGTCAACGCCTTTGCCGCGCCGGGCGGGCTGATCTTCGTGAGTCGCGGCATGCTCCGCTGCTGCAAGGACGAGTCGTCGCTCGCCGGCGTGCTGGCCCATGAAATCGGCCACGTTCAGCTCAAGCACGGCCTGGCCGCCATCCAGAAAGGCCGCATCACGCAGGCCACGGTCACCGTGCTGGCCGAAAGCACCAAGACGCTTGGCGGGGAAAACCTGAAAATGCTCACCGAGCAGTTCCAGGGCGCCATCGACGACATCGCCAAGACCATGATCGTGAACGGCTACTCGCGGGCCTACGAAAAGAGTGCCGACGCCGCGGCGGTCACCATCCTGCAACGGATCGGCTATAATCCGGCCGGCCTCCTCGCCATGCTGAACGAGATGAAGTCCCGGGTGTCGGAAGGCGGCCCCGGATTCGGCAAAACGCACCCCTCCCCCGAAGACCGCATCGCCGCAATCAACAAGGCCATCGGCGATCCCACCCCGGTGGCCGAATCCGCCGCCATGAAGGCCCGCTTTGCCGACGCCATGCGGGGGATTTGAAGACGGCCTCCCGCGCCGCGAACGAAGGCCATCACATCCGGGCAACCATCCCCTCGCCGAACGCCGAGCAACTCACCTCGGTGGCGCCTTCCATCTGGCGGGCAAAATCGTAGGTCACCTGTTTCGCCCCAATCGCCCCGTCCATGCCCTTCAGAATCAGGTCCGCCGCCTCCGTCCAACCCAGGTACCGGAACATCATCTCGCCCGACAGAATCAGGGAACCCGGATTCACCTTGTCCTGGCCCGCATACTTCGGCGCCGTCCCGTGCGTGGCCTCGAAAACCGCCGCGCCGGTCACGTAGTTGATGTTGGCACCCGGCGCGATGCCGATGCCGCCCACGCAGGCCGCCAGCGCGTCGGAAATGTAGTCGCCGTTCAGGTTCAGGGTCGCGATGACCGCATACTCCGCCGGCCGGGTCAGGATCTGTTGCAAAAACGCGTCGGCAATACAATCCTTGACCACAATGTCGCGGCCGGTGCGCGGATTCTTGAACTTCAGCCACGGACCGCCGTCGATCGGCTGCGCGCCGAACTCGTCGCGCGCGGTCTCGTAGCCCCAGTCCCGGAAGGCGCCCTCCGTGTACTTCATGATGTTGCCCTTGTGCACCAGTGTCACCGAGGGCCGGTCGTTCGCCACCGCATAGGCCAGCGCCGCCCGCGTCAACCGCTTCGTCCCCTCGGACGAGACCGGCTTGATGCCGATTCCCGAGGTTTCGGGAAACCGGATTTTCTTCACGCCCATCTCGCCCCGCAAAAAGGCGATCAGCTTTCTGGCCTCGGGCGTGCCGGCGGCCCACTCGATGCCGGCGTAGATATCCTCGGCGTTTTCCCGGAAGATCACCATGTCCGTCAGTTCCGGCCGCTTGACCGGCGACGGCACGCCCTTGAACCAGCGCACGGGCCGCAGGCACACGTACAAATCCAACTCCTGGCGCAGGGCCACGTTCAAACTCCGAATCCCCCCGCCCACCGGGGTCGTCAGGGGGCCCTTGATGGAGACCAGGTAGTCCCGGCAGGCTTGCAGGGTCTCCGCCGGCAGCCACGTGTTGGGCCCATAGACGGCATTGGCCTTCTCCCCCGCGTAGATTTCCATCCAGGCCACCCGGCGGGCGCCCCCGTAGGCTTTCTCCACGGCCGCGTTCCAAACCCGCATGGCCGCCCGCGTGATGTCCGGCCCGATGCCGTCCCCCTCAATATAGGGGATCACCGGCCGATCCGGCACCTGCAGTTTGCCGTCCGCGCCCATCCGGATTCGTTCGCCGTCCTTCGGCACCGCGATTTTTCCGCTCATGTCGTTCCTCCAGCCCTCAGGCCTTGAATGTGTTCAGCAACCCGCCCGCCAACAGGATATTCCGCTGCCGCTCCGTCAGCGCCAGCGTCAACGGAATGTCCGCGTCCTTGGTGTCGTTTCTCAATTTCACGGAGGTCTTTCCCTTTTCCAGCGCCGCCCGAATCTGGTCGATGCGCAGGTGGTCGCCCACCGCGATCATGTCGTAATCGGCAGGATGGACGAACGTCAGCGGCACGATCCCGAAGTTGATCAGATTCGCCGTGTGAATCCGCTCGATGGATTTGGCCACCACCGCCTTGACACCCAGATACATGGGGCAGATGGCCGCATGCTCGCGGCTCGATCCCTGGCCGTAGCTCTCGCCCGCCACGATGAAATTGTGCACGTGGTTGTCGCGGTTCTCCGCCGCCCGCTTCGCGAAGCCCAAATCCACCGGTTCGAACACATACTGGGAATAAGCCGGAATGTTGGAGCGGAACTTGAGGCGCGCCCCGGCCGGCATAATATGGTCGGTGGTCGTCTTGTCCCCCGTCTTGATCGCGCAGACGCCCGCCAACTTGACCGGCAGCGGCGCATTGACCGGGGGCTGGCCGATGTTCGGCCCCCGGATCACGGCCACCCGCGAACCGTCGGCGGGCGGTTTGACGAACAGGGAGTCGTCGATCCGGAACGCCGTCGGCGGCGCGATCGCGGGACACTTCACCTCGCGTTCGGCCAGGGGATCGACAATCCGGCCGCGCAGGGCCGCCAGGGCCGCCACGGGCGGGCTGACCAGATAGACCTTGGCCGAGGCGGTGCCGGAGCGGCCCTGGAAGTTGCGGTTGCTGGTCCGCAGGCTGACGGCGTCCGTGCCGGGCGACATCGAATTGCCGATGCAGAAGCCGCACGCGCTCTCCAGAATCCGGGCGCCCGAATCGATCAGATCGGTCAGGCTGCCGGCCGCGGCCGCCATGGCCAGCACTTGGCGGGACCCCGGCGACACGCCGAAGCTGACCGCCGGATCGATCTTCCGGCCCTTCAGAATGGCCGCCACCGTCTGGATGTCGGCCACCGAGGAATTGGTGCAGGATCCCACCAGGACCTGTTGCACCGGCAATCCCGCCAGCGAGGCCACCGTCACGATCTGGTCGGGGGAATGCGGCGCCGCCGCCAGGGGTTCCATCGCGTCCAGATCGATCTCCACGGTCCGGTCATACTCGGCATCGGCGTCGGGCAGCAGTTCCACCCAGTCCCCCTCCCGCTCCTGGCCCTTCATGAACCGGCGGGTCACGGCGTCACTCGGAAACACCGAGGTGGTCACACCGCACTCGGCGCCCATGT
The DNA here is from genome assembly GCA_964609905.1 of uncultured Verrucomicrobiota bacterium. Lineage (GTDB taxonomy): Bacteria > Verrucomicrobiota > Kiritimatiellia > CAIKKV01 > CAIKKV01 > CAZSUH01. The sequence continues at coordinate 193 of CAZSUH010000015.1, read as the reverse complement.
TGGCGATGGTCGCCCGCTCGGGCACCGACAGGGTCGCAACGCCCGGTCCGTCATACTCGAAGACCGTCCCCACGTTGCCCTTGGTGGTGAACCGCCGCAACACCTCGAGAATCACGTCCTTGGCGGTGACCCACGGCCGCAGGGCGCCGGTCAGCCGGATGCGCACGACCTTCGGCGCCGTCAGGTAAAACGG
>CAZSUH010000014.1:0-39813 GCA_964609905.1 uncultured Verrucomicrobiota bacterium | reverse complement strand
GATCTGAGGGTTGCAGGTTCGAATCCTGCCAGGTGCGCCAGTCACCAGAACCGGGCAGCGCGTTCCGCTCTGCTGCCCGGCACGGTGACGGGCCGGCCATTTTACGTTAAGGAGCCGTCCATGACCATTCGCGTGCGTTTCGCGCCGAGCCCGACGGGGCAGGTGCATATCGGCAATATTCGGGCCGCGATTTTCAACTGGCTGTTCGCCCGCCACACCGGCGGCGAGTTCCTGTTGCGCATCGAGGATACGGACCGGGAGCGTTCCACCCCCGAGGCCGTGAAAGGCGTGCTGGACGCCATGGAGTGGCTGGGGCTCAACACGGATGCGCCAGCCGTCTACCAGACCGCGCAACTCCCGCGCCACCTGGAGGCGGTCGAGCGGTTGCTGGCCAGCGGCCATGCGTACAAGGGGACCAAGGGCGGGGACGGGGGCGAGGTGGTCTTTTTCCGGATGCCGGGCACGGATATCGCGTTCACGGATGCCGTCAAGGGGCCGTTGAGCAAGAAAGCGGAGGATTTGAAGGATTTCGTGATCCTGCGGTCCAACGGAACGCCGATTTTTCACCTGGCCAATGTGGTGGACGATGTCACCATGGGCATCACGCATGTGATCCGGGGCGACGATCATGTGGAAAACACCTTCCGGCACATTGCCCTGTTTCGCGCGCTGGGCGCACCGGTTCCCACGTATGCGCATCTGCCGATGATCGTCAATGCGCAGGGAAAACCCTATTCCAAACGGGATGGGGCCGCATTCGTGGGCGATTTCCGGGCCAAGGGCTTTCTGCCGGAGGCCTTGTTCAATTTTTTAGCGCTGCTGGGCTGGTCGCCGGGCGGCGACAAGGAGCTGATGACGCGCGCGGAGATGGTCGCGCTGTTCGACTTCGGCCAGGTCAAGTCATCCCCGGCCCAGATGGACATGCGCAAGTTCGAGTGGATGAACGGGGAGCACATCCGGTTGCTGCCCGCGGCGGAGTTTCGCGACCGGTTCCGGCAGGCGTACCGGGAGGCGGGCGTTTCGCTGGAAGGCGTGGAGGAGGGGTATTTCAACCGCGTGGCGGACCTGATGCACTCCCGGACGAAAGCCTTCCCGGAAGCGCCGGCGCTGACCTCCTTTTTCTTCCGCGACGATTTTCCGTGGGACGACAAGGCGGTGAAGAAGCGGCTGCACAAACCGGGCGCCAAGGCGTTGGTGGGGGCCATGCGGGAGCGTTTCGCGGCCGAGTCGGAGTTTGCCGCGCCGGCGCTTGAGCAGGCGTTGCACGCGCTGGCGGCGGCGAAGAAGGTCGAGATCGGGGACATCATTCACCCCGTGCGGGTGGCGGTCAGCGGGCTGGGCGTGGGCCCGGGGCTTTTCGAGATGCTGGAGGTATTGGGCCGGGACCGGGTTCTGGCCCGGCTGGACAAAGCGGCGTCCCTGCCGGACGCATCGGCGGGCTCATGACGGCCACGGGCGTTCAACCGTTGAGCGGGCGGCGTCTGCCGGTGGTGGTCATCGCGGGCCGTCCGAATGTGGGCAAATCCGCCCTGTTCAACCGGTTGGCGGGCCGTCGCATTGCCATTGTGCACGAGGAAAGCGGGGTCACGCGCGACCGGGTGGCGGCTCCGGCCGTGTGGGCAGACCGGCGCTACGAGCTCATGGATACGGGCGGCATTCTGGCGGGGCGGGGGGAGAAGCCGGACGACTCGCTCGATGCGTTGGTCCGGCTGCAGACGGAGGCGGCGCTGGCCGAGGCGGATGCGGTGATTTTCGTGATGGACGTGGAAGCCGGGCCGATGGCGATGGACCAGGAGGTGTCCAGGCTGTTGCACCGGTCCGGGAAACCGGTCTTTGTGGCGTGCAACAAGTGCGACACGGAAGCGCGCGATCCGGGGGGGGCGGCGTGTGCGGTCTTTGGCTATCCGGTCTTTCCGGTGTCTGCGCTGCACAACCGGGGCATCGAAGAGTTGATGGGCGCGGTGGTCGGCGCTCTGCCGGCGGGCGAGGTCGATGCGGAGACGCCCCCGTTGCGGGTGGTCTTTGCGGGGCGGCCCAATGTGGGCAAGTCGTCCCTGACGAACGCGTTGCTGAAACGCGACCGGGTGATCGTGTCGGAACGGCCGGGCACCACGCGGGACAGCATCGATGTGGCTTTCACGGCGGGGGAGGGCGCGGGCGTCCGCCGGTATTTGTTGACGGATACGGCGGGAATGCGGCAGGCGGGCAAGGTGGACACGGCGGTGGAGAAGTTCAGCCTGATCCGGGCGGAGGAAAGCATCCGTCTGTCGCATCTGGTGGTGCTGGTGTTGGATGCCGAACAGGGGCCGACGCTGCAGGACAAGAAAATTGCGGCGCTGATCCAGGCCTACCACCGGGGTTGCATCGTGGTGATCAACAAATGGGATTTGGTCCAGGGCAAGGTGAAGGAACGGGATTACGCGGAGGCGTTCCGGCGGCTGGTGCCTTTCCTGGATTTTGCTCCGTTGCTGTTTCTGTCGGCGCGGACGGGCTACCAGGTCCGGACGTTGCTGGAGGCGATCGACCATGTGGCGGAGTCGGTGCAGACCCGGTTGCCCACCGGTCTGTTGAACCGGACCCTGATCGACGCCTATGACCGGGCGACGCCACCCTCGGTGCGCGGGAAGCGGCTCAAGATCTATTATGCCACGCAGGTGGGCGTGGATCCGGTGCGTCTGGCGCTGTTCGTGAACGATCCCCGCAGTTGGGTTTCCGCGTACGAGACGTATCTGCTCAAGGCGATCCGGGCGCGGTTCGGGTTGGAGGGCGCGCCCGTGCTGCTGATGGGCAAGGCGAAGCGGGGCCGGGAGGAGGAGGGGGATTCGCAGACGCGGGGATCGGAATCTCCGCGCTTGAAATACAGGGCGATTTGAGTGTACTATCGCTCTTTTTAACACGGAAGAAGAGAGGCTCTTGATGGAAGAGCGCAAAGAGCAACTTTCGAAGACCATCCAGATCAAAATCAGCGACCTGGGCCTGCACGTGCCGTATGCGTCCGCGGTTTCCCCGGGCCAGGCGGGCGAGAGTCGGGCGCCGCAATTGGATTTGCGCAAATACGGGATTTCCTTCGATTGCGTGTACGATGCGGTGTTTGTCACCGACGAACTGGGCACCATCATCGACGTCAACGAAAAGGCGTCCGAACTGTTCATGCACACCGCCGACGATCTGCGGTTCAAAAACATCCGGGAGTTGCTGCTGGGGTTTGACGGCCCGGTGATGTTTCAGGTGGTGCAGAACGTGCGGAACGGGAAACGGGTGCTGGTGGAGGCGTTTTGCCTGCGCAAGGACGATTCCACGTTCCCGTCGGAAACGGCGGTGACGCGGGTTTCGCTGGGCAGCGAAGAGAATCTGCTGTGCTTTTTCATCCGCAGCGTGATCCATCACAAGCAGGCGGAGGAGGCCATCCGGATGGCGCAGACCCGGATGGCGCGAGCGGAGCGTCTGGAAGCGGCGGGCATGGTGGCCGGCCAGATTGCGCACGACTTCAACAATCTGCTGACGCCCCTGCTGGGGTATCCGGCCCTGATCCGGCGGCTGCTGCCCAAGGAATCCCCGGTGATGGAATTCGTGGGTGTCATGGAAAACACAGCCCAGGACATGGCGCATCTGACGGAGCAGTTGCTGTGCCTGTCGCGGCGCGGGCGAATCGGGCAGGACGAAGTGTTTTCCTTGAACGAGGTGGTCAACCAGACCATGGCGTTGTTGCGGGGCGAGGCGCTTCCGGGCATTCGGGTGCAACTGGAGCTGGATCCGGATTTGATGCATATCAAAGGCGGGCGCGACCAGTTGGGCCGCGTGTTGCACAATCTCTGCCGGAACGCGATCGATGCGATGGGCGAAGCGGGCACGCTCACCGTTTCCACGGAGAACGTTTACCTGGAGACGCCGGCGCGGGCCAACAGCGATCTGAAGGCGGGCGAATACGTGCAGGTGACAATCAAGGACACGGGGCACGGAATTCCCGAGGCGGTGCGGGAGAAGATGTTCGATCCCTTCTTCACCACCAAGCGGACGAACAAACGGAGGGGGTCGGGCCTGGGGCTTTCCATTGTCATGGGGATCGTCAAGGATCACAACGGATACATCGATTTCGAAACCGAGCTCGGGGTGGGCACGGCGTTTCATGTGGGCATTCCGATTTTCCGGGACGAGTCGAAGGCGGATGCCGCGTATCCGGGCGGGCGCGAGACGGTTTTGTTGATGGACGACGATGCGCTCCAGGTGGAGTTGGTTTCCCAGATGCTGACCTCCCTGGGCTATCGGGTGGAGGGTTGTCGCAGCGGGGAGGAGGCGGTCCTTCGGGTGAAGAAGGGGGACATCCAGCCGGATGTGGCGATTTTGGACGTGGTGGTTCCGGGCGGAATGGATGGAGCGGAAACGATGCGGCGGTTGCGGGCCATCAAACCCGGGTTGCCGGTGATTTTGATTTCGGGAATGCCCGCGGGCGAGGAGCTGGCGCTGAAACAGAAGGACGCGCTGTTTTTGCGCAAGCCGATCACGGTGGAGCATCTGGCCGGGGAACTCCGCGCGGTGCTGGACGAGCCCAAGAAGGGGGACGTCCAGAAGCCGGCGCAGAAGGGGATGCTGATCGTGGACGACGAGGAGCCGATGCGGAAGCTGTTTTATCTGATCCTGCATTCCGAGTATCCCGATCTGCAGATCACGCAGGCGGCCAACGGCCGGGAGGCGATTGACAAAGCCGTGGCCGAACGGCCCAAGGTGATTATCATGGACTGCCAGATGCCCGTGGCGGACGGCACGCGCGCGTACGAAGGCATTCGCGCCGAGTTTCAGAAACGGGGCTGGTTGATGCCCTCCATTTTGTTCTGTACGGGTTTCACCCTTCCCGAGGCGTTGCGGAAAGTCGTGGCGGAGGACAGCCGTCACGCCTATCTGCCCAAGCCGATTCAGGCCGAGGCGCTGATCCACGAAGTGGGCATTCGCCTGAAGTAGGCGAGAGGGGGTGACCATGCGCCTGGTGCGTTCCGTTCGCGACATGCGGGAGGCGATGTCGGCCCTCCGGCGGGATCCCGCGCGCCGGATCGGCCTGGCGCCCACCATGGGCTGCCTGCACGAGGGGCATCTTTCCCTGATCCGGGAACTTCGTCGCCGGGACTGTCTGCCGGTGGTGAGCCTTTTCGTGAATCCCACGCAATTCGGGCCCGGCGAGGATTTTGAACGATATCCCCGGACGTTCGAGGCGGATTGCCGGCTGTGCGAGCGGGAAGGGGCGGCGGTTGTGTTTGCGCCGGAGGCGGCCGACATGTACCCCCCGGGCAGTTCGGTGTTCGTGGAGGAGACGCAGGTATCGCGGGGATTGTGCGGGGCGTCCCGGCCGGGCCATTTTCGGGGTGTGGCGACGGTGGTGACGAAGCTTTTCCAGATCATTCAGCCGGATGTGGCGGTGTTCGGGAGGAAGGATGCCCAGCAGGCCCGGGTGATCGAGCAGGTGACGGCCGGGCTGAACATGCCGGTCACCATCGTGGTGTGCCCGATCGTGCGGGAGCCGGACGGGTTGGCGTTGAGTTCGCGCAACCGGTACCTGGAACCGGAAGCGCGCGCCCAGGCGGTTTGTCTGGTGGAGGCGCTTCGGGAAGCGGCCGCGATGATTCGGAACGGGGAACGGCATGCGGCGGCGCTGAGGACGGCCATGGAGGCCCGGATTCGGGACCGGGCCGTGGTGGAGTATATCGCCGTGGTGGACGAGCTGACGCTGCAGCCGGCGGTCGAGGCCGGCCCCTCCACGCTGATTGCGCTGGCCGTGCGTGTGGGCGGCACGCGGTTGATCGACAACCTGTGGATCAACGCAGCCGGTGAGCCAATCCTTTAGCCTCGATAATGGCGCCGGCCAGTTCGGCCGAGGTTTGCGCGACCTCGATCGCGATCACCCCCCGCGTGAGCACCGGTTCGGAGGGCTGGTCGTCACGCAGGATGACGATGCCCGCCTGCGGACAGAGTTTCATGAGCGCGCGCAGAAACGCGTCGGGTTCATGCCCGATCAGCCGCTGGTCGATGAGAATGGCATCCAGGCCGGCATCCGACTCCGCCTGGGTCAGCAGGGAGACGGCGTCGTGCGTCAGGTGAATGACGGCGTTTTCGGGCCGGCCGATCCGGGCGCTCAGCGGCTCCAGGACCTCCGGCCGGCCGGCCAGGAGAAGCCGCATGCCGGAGAGAAAAACCGAGAGTTCGGAATCGGCGGGCTGGGCCGGAAAGATGGCGCGCGGGATCAGGACGCGAAAGAGGATTTTGTCGGGATGGTTGGCGAGGCATTCCAGCACGCCGCCGCATTCCTCGACCATGGTGCGCACCACGGAAAGAATGATGCCCGTTTCGGTCGGCACGACCTCCGGTTTATCGGGCAGGAGGGGGGCGGAGGACGTGTCGGTCGCGGCGGAGAGCAGGATGACGGCGGCGAACGAGCGATTGAGCTGCAGCAGGTGATCCGCGCCGGGTTTGTGGACGGAGACATGGATGGCGCCGGGCCGGCCCAGGGAATCCGCCGCCAGCAGGCCGAGGTTCAGGATGACCTGCTCGATCTGGATGCCGGAGAGGGCAACGGCTTCGAAATCGGGCTCCGTTTCCTGGGTGACGGTCCAGGCGGAGGAGAGGCCGATACGGAGCAATTCCGCGGAGCGGAGGGTATACTGGTCGAGCCGATCCGTGGGGATGCCGGCCATGCCGCTATGGCTGAGGTCCAGCAGATGGCGCGAGAGCGTGACGCCCCGCTCGGCTTCCCGGGTGATAATGGAAGCGGATTGCAGCAAATCGTCGGAGCCGGGGCGCAGTCGGCGCAGCAACGAGCCATGGCTGGCGATTCCGCAGAGGATGTTGTTGAAATCGTACGCCACTCCGCGGGCGATGCGGCCGACGAGTTGGAAACGGGCGAGTTGCTCCTGCCGGTGTTCCTCCGTTCGCCGGGTGGTGACATCGGTGACAAAAAGGACGTGCATATCTTCGGCGGGCTGGGAACGGAAACGGAGCAGGCGGGGGGGGGCGCCCGCCGCGGCGCAGGACCTTTCGATTTCATGCGCTTCATCGGGATTGAGCAGAAGCTCGATATCGGTTTCGCTTAAACAGGGAAACACCGAATCGAGCGGCTCGTTGCCTTTCACGGGCTGGCCAGCCAGCTTGCGCATCGCGGGATTGCAGCCGATCGTGATCCCTTTCCGGTCCATGGTCATGATGCCGTCCTGCAGGGGAGCCAGTTCGTCGACGAAACGGCCCACTCGGCGGCGGGCTTCCCGGACGGTGGAAAACCGGATGGCCCAGACGCCGACCGCTCCGGCGATGCACATGAAGGCCAGTGTGACGGCCAGAATGCCGAAGGAAAGCAGGGCGGTGGTTTGGGGTTGATTGACGGGCAGATCCTCAATGACCGACAGGATTACCCGCACCGCGATGGCGGCCATGGCGAACAGAAGCGTCAGGAGGGTGGCGAACCGGACGGCGTCACGGGATGTGGAAGCGGTGCTCATGGGCCTCGGCGGGTTAACGACCGAACAACCGGCCGAAAAAGCCTTTCTTCGGGGGTTCGCCGTTTTCCTGGGCCTGCTTTTGCGCCTGTTCGATCAGGCGCAATTCCTTTTCCTGTTCGGCCTGCTCCTGGGCATGCCGCAAAAGATATTTGTGAACCAGGGCGGAATCCTCGGGCAGGCCGGTCTTGTTTTGGATGGATTCCGGGTTGGAGAGGCTGACGGTCACGAAAATAAGCGTTTCCTTCTGCTGTTTTTCCTTGTGGGAATAGGAGAACAGGTATTTGCCGATGATGGGAATGTCGCCCAGGAGCGGGATTTTTTTCTCGGAGGAGCCGTCGCTGGTTTCCGTGAGCCCGCCGATGGCGGCGGTTTTGCCGCTTTCCAGGCTGAAAATGGTCTGGATTTTTTTGGTGGAGATGATCGGATAGGTCTGGCCGTTGGGAGCGATGGCGTCCTCCAGCCGCCGCGTCAATTCGGGCTCGATGCGCACGGTGATGTTTTGCTCGGTGTTGATGGTGGGCGTGACCTTCACTTTGACGCCCAGATCCACGGGGTCGCCGGGGTTGTAGGTCACAATGGCGTCGGTCTGGTTTTGCCCCGGCGTGACGGTGGAGATGAAGGGCCGCTCCGTCTCGCCGATGTGGATGAGGGCCGATTCCTCGTTGGCGATGATGATCTTGGGGTTGGACACCACCGAGGCGCCCTGGGTTTGCTTGAGCGCGCTGAGGGTGAGTTGGACGTCCTCGACGCTGAGGATCGCCGTTCGGACGCGGTTCAGGTCGTAGGTGGGAACGAGCGTCCATTCGATGGCGCCGGTTTCGGGATCGATGCTGTAGTCGGTAATGTTTTTGCCGGTGAGTTTGCTGTCCAGCAACTGCCGGCTGACGGCATCCCGGCCCAGGTCGGTTCCGGCGACGCCCAGACCGTTGGCAATATCCTGGGAGCGGGTATACCGTTTTTCCTGAATGCCGAGGACACCCTGCGAGTCGATGTTGGTTTTCCGTTTGGTTTCGGTGATCGTATCCTTGATGCCGGTGGCGGAGATGCCGAGTCCCTCCAGGACCTGCCAGTTCACGCCGAGGTCCTCGATGGCCTGGTCGTTAAGTTCGATGAATTTCGCCTCGATGAAGACCTGCTGGCGGGGGGTGTCGATTTTTTCCACGATTTTTTTGATGTCGCTGATGCTGCTCTGGGTGCTGCGCAGGACGAGGGCGTTGGCCGGGTGGTAGGGAGCGACGGAGGCGCCGGGGGGGAGCAGGGTTCGGATCACCATGACGGCGTTGGAAACGCCCGCGTACTTGAGGAACACGGTTTCGGTGAACAGGGGGTCTGGCGCGCCGGCGGGTTTGGAGACGATGCTGTAGATCTCGGTGCCGGGCGTTTGTTCCGCGAGGGTCAAGTTGTGCATGTTGAGGATGGAGCTGAGAGCGGGCTTCCATTCCACGTCCTTCAGGTTGACGGTCACCGAGCCCTGAAGATTGGAGGTGGTGGCGATGATGTTGGCTCCCGAAATGCGGGTGAAGAGGCGCACCACGTCTTCCAGGGGAACATTATCCAGGGCGATGCTGATCAGGTTGGGATTTTCCGCGTTATGGCCAAGTTCTACGCTTGAGGGCTCCCCGGTTTCCGCCGGTGTGACGGAGAACGAACCGTTGACGGGGGCGGATTCCGCTTCGGGGGCTGGAGCGGGATCGGCGGAGGGAATTTCCGGCGCGGGGATAACCGGCGCGATGGGCTCCGGAACCGGGGGGGGGGCGGGTGGGGCGACCGCATTGACGGGCGGGGCGGCCGGGGATGGCGGAACTTGAGCCCCGGCGGAGAGCGCGAGCGCGAGACTGGTCGCGAAACCGGCGATGCGAACCAGCCAGGAGTGGGTTTTCGTGTAAGCGATCATGGTTGTTCTCCCGCGATGCGATGACTTGTTCTGACGTTGGCTCAGGGTTTGTCCGCCGAGGCGATATTCGCGACGGCCACGTTCCCCTCGCGATCCGTCACGAAGACGCTGTTTTGTTTGAGTTGTTTGCACACGTAGACACAGGGATTGCCGTTTCGGACCTGGATGATGCCGATCGTCGAGTTGCCGACGCCCCACTCGTAAGGGGGCACGCCGCCGGATGCGGTGAAGACCAGCGTATCGCCTGCCCCGGAAACGGACGCGGTGTCGGGGGCGACGGACAGAACGGCATTGGTGGTGGCGGCCCTCGTTGTGCCCGGGGTGGGATCCAGGGTAAATGCGTTTTCCTCCGAATAGGCGATGCCTTCGCGGGAGTCCTGGCTTTTTTCGCAAGCGGAGAACAAGCCGGCGCTCAGAAGGCCAAGCATGACGGGGAGGAGGCAGAGAGGCATGGCGGGTCGACGGTTCATGGCCGGTCCTTTCCGGGATTATTCGGGAGTTGCTCAATGGGGGTGAAATCAAGGGGGGACAGGGAGACACCGCTGAGCGCGACGGAATCGATTTTCCACCGGTAAAGTTTTTCTTTAAACCGCAGGGAGACGATGTCGCCGGCCTTGACCAGTTCGCCGTTGATGAGCGCGGTGAAGCCCCGCGGCGTCCGCATGCTGCCGCCGATGCGCATCAGGGCCTGGGCCTCCTCCCACCGGGGCGGGGAGACGGGTTTTTGGGAAGCCGTGGCCAGGCGGCGTTCCCGCTCGATCTCCTCCCGGCTTTTCGGGCGGTAGCCGACGGGCCAGAAGGGATCCCGGTTTGCAGGCGAAAGCCCTGCCGGGATGACGATGGGAACTGGGGAGGGGGCAGCGGAGAGGACGGCGGCCGCGGCCGGGAGTCCCGGCCCGGCGGCCGTCCCGGCGGGAAGGGGCGGCGGCGGAAGCTGCCCGTGTACGAGGGGTGCGAGCGCCAGCAAGGCCAGCCCGAAGCCGAACCGGGCGAGTTTAGTTGGATTCCGATTCGCCATATTCTTGAGCGGGGAGGATCAGATCCTTCAGTTTCGGTTTTTGATCGAGGTTTTTCCAGATCGGCCAAAGCAGGGTGATCGAGAAATCGTGGGTTTCCGGCGTGGCGGGATCGGCCGTGAGGTGGAGATCGGAGACGGAAATATAGGGATTGCGGGACTCGATGCGGCGGAGAAAGGCCAGCAACTGGTCGAACCCGGCGCGGCCGGTGGCGGACACGGGGTAGAGGGAAAAAACGGGAGAGGCGGGGCCGGCGGCCCCTTTTCCTTTGCCGGCACTGGAGGCTCGGGCGACCTTGTTGGTGGATTTGGGCTCGGGCACGGGCAGGTCGATGACGATGCCTTCCTTGGGGATGTCCAGCGAGATGCCCGTTTCGGCGGCCAGGGGCAGGAGGATTTCGCGGGCGGTGAGGTGGTAATTGCGGTATTCGTGGAACAGGATGTGATTGGTGGCCATGAACTGGATATTCCAGAACAGATCATCCCGCGCCTGACGAACGGCGGGGAACGCCTTGATTTCCTGCTCGAGCCTGCCGAGTTTTTCGCGGGCGTCCTCGAGATCGATCTGGGTTTGGGATCGGAGGGTCAGGAGAAAGGAGAGGCCGATGTAGAGAAGGACGAGAAACAGGACCGTGACGACCCCGGCAAGGGCAAGGAGTTGGGTGCGGCGTTTGGGATCGACCGGCAATTTCATTGGAATTCCCGGGGCTTGTACCGGCAGTTCAGTTCGAAAATGCGATCCATGGGCCGGGCATTCGGCGAGGTGTCTTCGACAAACGCCCCTTCCGGAACTTCCACCTCGGCCAGGCCGGCGCTCATGTCGGGCGCTTTCAGCAGGTTCAAGCGGAATCGCGTCAGGTTGTTTTCGGGCGCGGCGCCCCCGGTCTTGCCGCGCACCAGGAGGAGATGGGCGGCCACGGGGGCGTTGTTGCTGAACGCCACGGTCTGGGAGAAGGAGAGCGAGGTGAGTTGGACTTCCAGGGGGACAGTTTGGCGCAGGGCCGCCAACTGGCGGTGCCAATCGAGACGCATGGCTTTCCAGCCATCGAGCTGGGCGAGCATGTCCCGGTACAGGCGTTCCTGCTTCTTCACTTCGGAGGAGAGGGCAAGCTGGGGCTTTTTGTCTTCCGTGCGCTGCCGGGTCCGGTCCAGTTCCGTTTGGGCCATGCGGAGGCTGACGATCAGGTGCGCGAGGATCAGCAGAACAACAATGGGGACGGAAGCGCCCACGGCGCGCAGGATGAACAGCAGGTGAGGCGAGCCGCCGCGGCGTTTTTCCTGTTCTTCGATGAGATTGATATGGAGGTTCATCCGGCCTCCAGGATGGACAAGGCGGCGCCGGCCGCGGCGGCCAGCCGGCTTTCCTGGCCCCGCGCCCGTTCCCCGAGCGCGGCGGGGTCCGCGGGCAGCCCTTCCAGGGGGTTCCAGGGAAGGAAATCGAGGCCGAATGCCTGTTCGATTTCCTTGCGGAGCGGGAGGAATGAAACGCCCCCGCCGCTGATGAAAAACTGGCGGATCCGGCAATTTTCACGGCGTTCCACGAAATCCCGCGAGACCAGCAGTTGCTTGATGAAGGCTTGCGAGGCTTCGCTTACCCAGTGGGAAATGTCGATGCTTCCGGAACTGATCACATCCAGAGCGACCTGGGCCGACACGCCGATCCCCTGCCGGACCTGGTTCATGACGGAATCCACGCCGAAATCGAATTTCCGAATCAGAACGGGGATGTTTTTCGTGAACAGGGCGAAGATGCTGGACCGCTCGCCCACCTCCAGGCTGCCCACGGTTTCGGAAGCGGTTTTCTTTTCCAGCCGGACCATAAAGGCAGAAAGCGTGGCAAGGCCCGCGATTTCGATGGAGCAGGGGGCCGGCGGACCGGAAGGAATGGTCAGCGGGGCAAGGGCGGCCTGGGCGGCGGGGAGCGCGACGGCCAGGATCCTGGACTCGGAACGGGCATGGCCGTCGATCAGCACTTTGTAGCTGATCCGGTAGCGATCCGGCTTGTCCAAGCCCATGTGCGGAACGATCTGGCTTTCGGTTTCAGCCGTGAATTCGCCCGGGAAACTGAGCACTTTAATCACGGCGTATTCCGAGGGGAGCGCCAGGGCGCCATAATGGGCAAGCAACGGTTTGGGCAAAGCCAAAACCGGCGCTGTGACGGAGACCTCGGGTTCGGCGGGCAAGACGACCGGGGGAAGGATATCGGCGGCCACCAGGGAAACCCCCTGCTGGGTTTTTCTCAAGCGCACGCACTTCAAACCGGATGCGCCGAAATCCAGTCCCACCACGTCCTGGGGCGAACGATCCAGCTTTTTCAACCACGCTTGAAGATAGGCGGCCATATTGTTTTTTTTATAGCAGACAAAAGTCCCCATATGCAATACAATAACTACAAATTTAGCAGGCTTTGTGCCAAGGCGCGCGATTCGCTGGAATAGGTCCTTTTCGGGTGGAAGAAGACGATTCAGCGCAACCCGTGCGCCATCTTTCACGGAGCAGAGGAGAAATCAGAACGGCGGACGCGTCAGATTTGCAAAAAGGCGAATCAAGCTTGGGGGTATTATTAGGGTTTTCAGTCGGAACAGGTCGAAATTGCGAGTGCGAGACGATCGTCATGAGTTAGGTATGAATCTTGCTATTTAATTAATGCCAAAGGGGAGAGTTTGCCATGGAAAAATCGGCGGATAAACCGAGGGGGTTTACGCTTACCGAAGCCGCGATTGCGCTATTTCTGACCGCCATGGTCATGACGGCGGCTTATCCGCTTTTAACGTCGACCACGCGCAAGTTGCATCAGGCGCGGGATCATTATGCGGCCGCGACCATTTGCCTGGCGCAGATCGAACGGGCTCGGGACATTCCTTATGAGCAGTTGGGCAGTTCGCTGGGGAAGGACAACAAGTTGCGCGTCAACGATCAGGGGGCGAATGATCCGGAGGGCCGCTTCCGCCGCACCACGAGCGTCTTGGTGGATTCGCCGGACGAGGGGGTGACGACGGTGAACGTGACCGTGGAGATCATGGACCGGAAAACAGGGGGCTTTACGGGCGAAAAGGAGACGATCGCCTACATGTTTACCGCCTATCTGAAACCGGTGGAGGAATGATGGTTTTCGGGAATCCAACGTGGCGCCGCGGGCATACCATCACGGAAGCGATGATCGCGCTCGTTTTGGTGATGATCGCCATGAGCATGGCGATGGCGGGCTGGCTCTACATGGCCCGGGGGGAAAAGAGGAACGCCACCCAGCTCGAGCTGGACATGAACGTGCGCAAGGCCATCGAGCAGGTGCGGAGCCGCCTCCGGTTGTCCTCGCTCGAACGGGTCATGTTTTACCGGCCTCCGGGGGCGGAGCATTATACGGCCATCAGCTTCCCCCTGGCGGAGGACGACGACGGGGACGGCTTGATCGAAACGTCGGACGGAACCAACATCGTCTGGGACAAGACGGTGATCTATCATGTCTGGAAGGGCTCGCCCGAACAGCTGCTGTGCACGACTTTTTCGCCCCGCGACAACACGTTGTCTCAGGAGCAACGGCGGCAGCAACTGGCCGAGGTGGTTACGGCCGGGAATGGCGCGGGCACGATCAACGGCGCGGCCGCGTCAACCGTGACGGTGTTCGAGAATCTGTTCGACTGGAAACTCTGGCCCAAGGGCTCGACATTCGACGCGTACAGCGACTCGCTCAAGCGCGAATTGGTGCCTTTCGGTTCCATGGTATTGACGCCCGGCGCGCATTCGGTGATGTTCCGGACGACGGGCAAAAACAGCGCCAGTTCCGGGTATAAAATCGGGCTGGACTACGTTCGGGCCTCGCCCAGCGGCTCGGACCGCGAGGCCGAATGGCAGTCCGTGCTGGCGAATCCTTCCTCGGTGGCGGTTTCCCGCCAGTATATGACGCAGGGGTCCTGGAGCGACAACTATCAGTTGTTTTTCGACGCCTCCGCCGTCGGGCAGTCCGTCAGTTTGGCCTTGGAGAACGACTGCTGGGAGGAGCATACCTTCCGCACGCCGGGCGGTTCGTTCGAACGCACGTCGATGAAACGAACATCGTTCGCCTCCACCGGCCTGGAAGATGGTTGCATCTCGCTCGACGGGCTGGGATGGAATTGGTATGCGGCCAACCAGGCGCCGGGCACGAACTTTCTGCTCATGTCCGACACCAATTACGACCGATGCGCCGTTCGTGTGTTGATTAAAGGGGCGTGCCTCCCGGATGGGGGATTCATCAGCGCCGACGGGCAATATCCGTATGTGTGGTTCAATGGGCCCGCCTCCTATTTCGGCCCCGGCCGTAAGACCAAGATCAAGTCCATCTATTTCGGCCAGGTGGACGACAGCGCCGGCTACGCCAGCGCCATGAACATTGTCACGAACACCCTGCGCCGGATGAGCCCGTTCTATAACGATGAGTTGGTTCTTTCGGGTTGGGTTCCGTTGGCGGTCGCAACACCCTATTACCAGATACAACGCACGAACACCTACGCCGTGACCTTTTACATCGAGTCGTTGGGGGTTGGCTCCCTGGGATCCGTCGTCTACCGACAGGACCCTGTGGGTACGCACACGCACTCTTATGTGTTGAGAAACGCGGACATGGCTGATACGACCGACCTCACATGGAGCGGAAAGACCAACCTCGAATATTCGAGCAAGTTGCCCATCATCAGAGAATTGTACACCTATTATCCCTCCAATGGCTACTACACATCCGGAATCTTCGACACGACCAAGGCGGATCCTGATTTCCGTGAGATTTTGTGGAATATGGATCAAGGCATCTCGGGGACAGACACCTTGGTGCCGGCCTATACGGCCTTCCGGTTCCAGGTGCGCACGGGGGACGATCCTTACCTGGCGGACGCGCCGAGTTGGACGAATGTGCCCATGCTGACGGCATCCGGGGCCAGTTTGGCGTCGGTCGGCAGCGGGCGGTATGTCCAGTTCCGGGCCATGTTCCTGTCGCAATTCCAGCACTTGTCTTTATATTCAGCTACCCCGATTTTGCAAAACGTCAAGATTCGATGGACGGGCGACTCCAGGCTGGCGGACATCAGCGCCATGGTCACGCGCGGGCCGGAATACGGCGAATTCGAGGTGCTCGTAGACGGCACGAACCTGTACAAAGGCGTTCGGATCGACCTGTCGATTTTCAAGGATATCACCGGTTTTGAAGGCAAACAAGAGCGTTTGACGTCCAACATGATGGCGGAAATCGAGCCGCGTAATTCCGGAAAGTGAGAGAGGGGAACATGAAAACGAGCCAGCAGCGATGCGTGAAAAAAGGATCGGCCCTGGTGACCACTTTTGCGGTGGTGATTCTGGTGGCGGCCGTCTGTTCCGGCATGTATGCCTTCAGCAGCCAGCAGCTTCTCTCGACGACACGGACACGCGACTTCCTCAAGGCCAGGGTGATCGCCGAAGCCGGCATCAACCAGGCTTACAACCAGTTGAAGTTCAATTTCGACGCCAAGGACAATGACGACCTGTTCCCGGAATCCGAGTTCAGCGACGGAACCTATGACGTGGACGTGGTGACGGTGGGAACCAACACCGCCCGGCTGGTTTCGCTGGGCAAGTGCGGCTTGGCCCAGGCGACCGTAAAAGTGGACCTGCTGAACCAGGAGCGGACAAACTTGGACTGGCAGCAGAACGAGACGGAAATCGATCCTTCGCTTTTCACCAACTATGCCGTTCTGACCGGCGGCATGATCAGTTGGGGCGGCGGCGGGGAGGTTCAGGGCGGCGGTAAAATCCGGACCAACAACCGCTTGGAAATGAAGGGTGGCGGCGAATTCCGTGGGCCGGGCATCGTTGTGTATTCCAGCCAGCAGATCTACATCCAGGGCAGTTCCGAGATCCTGGGGGAAGCGCACGCGCCTTCGTTCGACGGAAAGACACAGAATATCACCACCAAGGTGACCGAGGCGGTGCCGTTTGTCACGATTCCCCTGATCGATTTGACGGCCTATTATCGGCATGCGCTGGCCAACAACGAGGTTAAGACGACCACCACATTCCAGTTGAACAGCGATTATACGCCCGAAGGGGGCGTGCTTTGGGTGAACGGGAACATCAAAATATCGAACGGGTCGATCAACGGCTGTATTATCGCCACGGGGGATATCGCCATCTCGACCAGCCGGACCATGACGTCGGTGAACGGCTATCCGCTTCTGATCAGCCGGGATGGCACCATCAAGATCACCAGCACGCCCACCATGAGCGGGTTGATTTACGCACGCGGGGGATCCGTGGACTGGCAGGGCGGGGGCACGTTGAGCGGTGCGATCGTTGCCGCTGGAGCGCTGAATAAGAGCGGCGGTTCGGATATGATCATTAACTTTACCGGGCTGCCGCCCGCGGCGCCCGATACGGTGGTGGTAAACACCAACAGCAGCGATTACGTCATCATTTCCGCCTGGCAGGAATAAGAACAAAAAAAAGGCTTCCCGGTTTCCCGGGAAGCCTTTTAACACTTGCGCGACCAGTCTTAGTGACCGTCGGCGTCGCAAGTCACCGTGCCGTCGTAGGTGGAGGGCATCGTATACGTTCCACCCGCTGGGCAAACCGGCATGCCATTGCGGAGATACGTGAGAATGCCGGCGGCGTCATCGGTAGCGGTCGGGTTATCGGTGTCGGCTCTGTTGTTCGCCATGGCATACTGCTCCATCGCATCGCGAAGCATACGGATGTTATTGGCGCAGGTGCTCTTGCGGGATTCCGTGCGAATCTTGCTGAACGACGGGATTGCGATCGCCGCCAACAGTCCGATGATAGCCACCACGATCATGATCTCGACCAGTGTGAACCCTCTCTTCTTCATGGCATTCTCCTTTTTTGGTTTGGGCTGCCTACTTGCCCGTTTTACTCTCTTGCCAATCATAAAAGCAGTCGCCGTGCCAACAGTTTAGATATCCTGAAATCACGAAAAGATGAGGATAAAAAATCATTTATGAGAACAACATTTTTCGTTTTAACAGGCGACGAATGCCAAAACACAAGCGCAACAGCTTCATTGGCAACAGATAAGGCAAAGTCGCAAAAGTGACACCAAAATCAGAAACGAGAAATTTACATATAAAACCAAAAAACCGATTACATTTATTAATGAGAATATGAGAAATAGATTCTTAAAAATTAAACAAAAAGTTATTGAGGTTCTGGCAATTTGCGGTACAAGGTAGCCAAGCTGATTTTGAGCTCTTTTGCGGCTTTTTCCTTATCGCCGGAAGTTTGCGAGAGGACAAACTCCAGGTATTCCTTTTCCTTTTCACGGAGGAACGCTTTTAAGGATTTACCCTTGAATTGGGTCAAGTTAACCATTCCAGGGGAAGGGGAATTGGGGCTGGCCGAGACACTGCTGACAATTCGGGAGGGGAGCAGTTCGCGCGTAATTTTATTATCAACTACGAACGTGAGCGCATGTTTGATGGCGTTTTCCAACTCGCGAACATTGCCGGGCCAGGGGTATTGTTCGAGAATCTGCCGGGCTTCCGCGGTGATCGTGGGGAGGGGCTTGCCTTCGCATTCTCGTTGGAGGACGTGGTGGACGAGCGGAAGGATATCCTCGACCCGTTCGCGGATGGGTTTGATGGCGATATTGATGACGCTCAGCCGATAATAGAGGTCCTCACGGAAGAGATTTTTCGCGATCAACTCCTCCAGGGGGGTGTTGGTGGCGGCGAGGACTCGGACGTCGACCTCGATATTTTCGTTGCCGCCGACCCGGCGCACTTCTTTTTCCTGTAAAACCCGGAGAAATTTGGCTTGCAGGCTGAGCGGCATGGATCCGATTTCGTCCAGCAGGATAGTTCCGCCGTTGGCCGCCTCGAAGAGCCCTTCCTTGTTGGCCGAGGCGCCCGTGAAGGCGCCCTTGACATAGCCGAACATCTCCGATTCCAGGAGGGTTTCCGGCAGGGCCGCGCAGTTGACCGCCAGGAACTTCTTGTCTTTGCGGCGGCTGTAGGCGTGAATGGCCTTGGCCACCAGTTCCTTTCCGGTTCCGCTTTCCCCGGTGATGAGCACGGTGGTATCGGTCGGCGCCACGCGTTCGATCATCTCGCAGACGCGTCGCATGGGTTCGCTTTCGGACACGATATTTTCGAATTTGTATTTGGCGACGAGCTGCGTTTTCAGGTCGACGTTTTCTTCCATGGTCCGGTGGTATTCCAGCGCCCGCTGGATCGTGATCAGGAGTTCATCGACCTTGAAGGGCTTGGTCACATAGTCGAAAGCCCCCATTTTCAAGGCTTCCACGGCCGTATCGACCGAACCGAACGCCGTCATAATCAGCACGGACATGGTCGGTTTCTGCTCGTGCGCCAGCCGAAGCAGATCCATGCCGGTGATGGGGCTCATCCGGATGTCGGTAATCATCAGGTCATACGATTCGGCGCCGATCATTTCCGCCGCCTTGACGGGACTGTTGGCGGGGAAAACCTCATAGCCTTCGGCTTTCAGAAGGGTGCTTAGCACGCTCAAGATGCTGGGCTCATCGTCGATCAAAAGAATCCGCGCCATAACCACACTTTCCGCATTTAGGATTTCTTGAAATATAGAAAATTGCCGGGGCTATGTAAAGTAATTACTTCTCATTTTCGCAAGAATGGAGCAAGCGAGTGCGAGGAAACCGGGAAAAAGGGAACCCTTTACATTTTAATGGCTTCGGCCATTCGGAAGATGGGGAGGAACATACAGACCATGATTCCCCCCACCACGGTTCCGAGAAACACCATCAAAAGCGGCTCGATCATGGACGTCAAGCTGGCGATCATGGTTTGCACCTCGTCCTCGTAGAAAGTGGCGATGCTGTCCATCATCTCATCCACCTTGCCGGTTTTTTCTCCGGCCGCGAGCATGCGGACGAGCATTTTGGGGATTTGCGGGGCTTGCGCAAGACCGACGGAAAGGGGTTCGCCCCGCTCCACGTAATCGCGGCCTTTGAGAATGGCCTTTTCGAACAGCTTGTTGCCCGTGGCGCCGGCCACGATGTTGAGCGCATCCATGATGGGAACGCCGCTTCTGACCAATTGCGAGAGGATGCGGGCCAGCCGCGCGGCGCTGACTTTTAAAATCAGGGGCCCGAAAATGGGGGCTTTGAGCAGGGCGGCATCCACGGCCAGGTTCCCGGCGGGCGTTTTTTTCCACTGGTTGAACAGGATCCCTCCGATAAACAGGGCCGGGAACACGATAGGCGCGCCGCGGCGGAAGTTATTGCTCAGGTCGACCAGGAACTGCGTGGGGCCGGGGAGTTTGGAGCCGAAATCCTTGAACATGTTGGCGAAAACGGGGACGATGAAGAGGATCAGCCCCGTCGTGATGAGCAGGGCGATGCCCAACACGATGATGGGGTAGGTCATGGCGGATTTGACTTTGCGTTTCAGTTTGGCGCTGTCCTCGAGGAGGGAGGCCAGGCGGGCGATGGTTTCGGCGAGCGTGCCGCTGGCTTCGCCGCCGCGGAGCATGTTGATGTAGAGCGTGTCGAAAACCGAGGGATATTTGCTCATGGATTCGGACAGGGAGAGGCCGCCTTCGATGCCTTCGCGCACCTCGGTGATCAAGCCCTTGAAATTGGGGTTGCCGGCCTGCTCCTCCAGTGTTTCCAGACAGGTGACGATGGGCATGCCGGCGGCCAGCATGGCCGCGAGCTGGCGGGAGAAAGTCGGCAGTTCGCGATCGACGATTTTGGCGGCGCCCGCCACCCGGCCTTTGCGCGGTCGGGCTTTTTTCCCCCCGGGTTCTGCGGAGGCGGGTTGACGAAGAGGGCCGGCGTTATTCCCATCGGAAACCGCCGTGTTCGACTGGACTTTCAGCATCGGGCTCATCGCGGGTTCCTTTATTCGCCGCCGGTGACTTCCAGGGCGGCCGTCAGGGAGGTAATGCCGGATTTGACCTTCATCAGGCCGACCGTTTTCAACGTCAGCATGCCGTTCTTTTCCACCGCCAGCTTCTGGATCTCGCCGCTGGTGGCGCCGCGCAGGATGAGCGGGCGGATGAGTTCATCCACGGACAGCACCTCCATGATGGCGCCCCGCCCCTTGTACCCCTTGGTGCACTTCGGGCAGCCGCCGGGCTCGAAGATGGTGGCGCCGGCAAAAAAATGGGAATCGATATTATTGGCCTCCAGCACCAGGGGATCGACCGTGGCCTGTTTTTTGCAGGCGGGGCACAGTTTCCGGTAGAGCCGTTGCGCCTGGGCCATGATGAGCGAGGAGGCCAGCAGGAAGGGCTTGATTCCCATGTCCATCAGGCGGGTGCAGGCCCCCGCCGCGGTGTTGGTGTGCAGCGTGCTCAGCACCAAGTGGCCGGTGAGCGCCGCCTTGACCGCGATTTCAGCCGTTTCGGAGTCGCGGATTTCGCCCACCAGCACGATGTCCGGATCCTGCCGCAGAACGGAGCGCAACGCGCCGGCGAAGGTGAGCCCGACATCCGTGTTGATCTGCACCTGGTTGATCCCCTCGAGTTGGTATTCCACGGGATCCTCGCAGGTGATGATATTCACATCGGGCTGGTTCATTTCCTGCAGACAGGAATAGAGGGTGGTCGTTTTGCCGCTGCCCGTGGGCCCGGTGACCAGGATGATGCCGTGCGGCTGGTTGATGGCGTAGCTCATTCCCTTGAACGCCTGCTCGTCCAGGCCCAGCGAAGCCAGGTTGGGCTGCAACGAGGCCTTGTCCAGCACGCGCATCACCACTTTTTCGCCGTGGACGGTGGGCAGAATGCTGATCCGCAGGTCCACCTCCTTGCCCAGGGCCTTGATCTTGAAGCGGCCGTCCTGGGGCACCCGCCGTTCCGCGATGTTGAGGCTGGCCATGATCTTGACGCGCGAGATGATGGCGGCCTGATAGCTCTTGGGCGGGCTCGGCCGTTCCGTCATGCTCCCGTCGATGCGGTACCGCAGGCGGAGCGTCCGCTCCATGGGCTCGATGTGAATGTCGCTCGCGCGCGTCCGCAACGCCTCCACCAGGATCATGTTGACCATGCGGATGACGGGCGCGCCGCCGGCGCTTTCCAGCATCTCCTCCAGGCTGACATCGTCCTCTTTCTCCTGGCCGATCTCCACCTCGCTGTCGCCGGCCCGCATCATCACTTCCTCGAGCGCCACGTTGGACTTCGGCTGGTTGCTTTTCGCCAGCAGATCCTGAATCTCCTGTTCGCTGGCCACCAGGGGCACGATGTCCACGCCCATCAGGTCATGCAACTCCTCCAGCATGACGATGTCGAACGGATCCCCCAGCGCCAGGGTGAGCGTTTTGCCCGTGCGGGCAATCGGAATCGCCAGGTGCCGGGAGAGGAAGTCCTTGGGCATGGACTCCATCAGGTCGTTGTCCGGCGTGAAACGGGCCAGGCGGATCGGCCGCATGTTCAGATATTCCGCCACGGCCAGCGTCATGACCGGCGAGGAAACCAGCCGCTGATCGACCAGATACTTTTCCAGCCGCATGCCTTTGGCCACGGCATCCTGCTCGGCTTTCTCAAGGACGTCTGGCGCGATGGCTTTCCGGCGCAATAAAATGCCGGCAAGTCGGGATCCGCTTTCCATAGTTTATCCTTCGCGGCTGAAACCGAAATACACTCTAGCAGAAACCGTGCCTGGACGGAAGCGTTAACCGGCTCAGATCCGGTTTTTTTCAACCAAGGCCAGCGCCCGGCGGAATGGCTCCTCATACCGTTCCCGCCTGGCCGCATCGGGCAGAAAAGTCCGGCCGGCTTTGTACAAACTCTCGACGCTGGAAGCCAGGGATGCGAATGCGCCCGTGCCCGTGGCCGCCAGCATGGCCGCCCCGACCGTGGCCGCCTCGGTCACGTGGGGCCGTTGCACCGGCAGCCCCGTCACATCCGCCTGCATCTGCAGCCAGAAATCGCTCTTGGCCGCTCCCCCGATGGCCCGGATTTGCTCCGTTTCGTATCCCTGGCACCGGAGCGCCTCCACATTTTCCCGGAGACTGAACGCCAGCGACTCCAGCAAGGCCCGGTACAGGTCGGCTCGGGTGTGATGGAGCGACAGCCCCGCAAAGGCGCCCCGCACGACCGCGTCGGGCGCGGGGGACACGCGCCCGTCAAAGTGCGGGCAGGCGGTCACGCCCCGGCTGCCGATCGGCACGGCGGCCGCCTCCGCATCCAGGTCCCGCATGCTCATGGCCGGCGCCAGAACCCGTTGGAACCATTCCAGCGCCACGCCCGCGGTTTTCGAATAGGCGAGGACGAAACGAAAGCCGGGAATGGGAAACGGCCCGCTGAACAGACCGGGCGGCAGGGCCGAGGGCGCGTCGCGGGTCAGGGTCACCAGGGCCAGGCAGGTGCCGGTTGCCACCGAGAGAAGGCCGGGCCGGCAGAGTCCGGCGCCCATCGCGCCCGCATATTGATCGTTGGTTCCCACCACCACCTGAGTCTCCGGCGACAGACCCCATTCCCGGGCCGCTTCCGGGGTGACGGTTCCCGCCGGACTGCCCGAGCTCCGGATTTCCCCCAGGCTTTCCGGGAGTATTCCCGCCGCGCGCAGGGCGGGCGCGAAATAAACGCCGTCTCCGCGCGTCAAGCCGGTGGATCCCGCCGTCTGCGGATCGGTGACGGCCCGGCCGGTCAACCGGAAGGTGAGGAAATCGGGCAGCAACAGGTGGCGCCGGGCCCGGGCCATGAGGTCGGGATGGTGTTTGCGGAGCCAGACGATCTTGGGCGCGCTGGCGATGGCGCCGACGCGGGGGTGCGGTTCCGGCCGGGACGCCAGTTGCCGGTTCATCGTGTCCGCCTCCTCGGCGGCCCGGCTGTCGTACCAGAGAATGGCCGGATGGAGCGGACCCCCCCCGGCGTCCAGCGAGACGAAGGTCTGGCCTTGCGAGACCACGGCCAGGGCGCCGATGGGCGCGCCCGCGGCGGCGACGGCCTCCCGGACCGCCTCGCGGGCGGCCTGTTCGATGACGGTGATGGGAATTTCGACGCGCCCGTCCGGGGTGGTATCGGGGCCATAGGTCCGATGCGCGGCGCCCAGCAGATTCCCGTTCCGGTCAAACACGCCGGTCTTGGCGCCGGTTCCGCCGATGTCGATTCCCAGATACGCTGTATCCATAACCGAACGCGATCCTTTCCCGCCTGTGGCGCGTCTCTACCATCCCGGTTTTTAAGGATGGTTGTCAATCCCAAAGGGGGATGAATGAGCCTGTCAGACTTAGCCTGTAGGGTCAGACCTGATAATCGAAAATACGCTCATGCGCCCCCTCGCGGCCGAGTTGCCGCTCCGCGTCGGCTACCAGCCTCTCCAAGCGCCGATCCGACCGCGTCTGCTCCGTGGCCTGACGAATCTGATAGGCCACCCCCGTTCCGCTCCCGATCCCCAGCTTGGGCCCGATGGCCCGTCGCGTCAGCCCCGCATATTTCTCCAACATCCAGGCCGCCACGCCCTTCCCCGGCCAGCCGGGCCGCCGTTTCGCCAACTCACTGGGTTTCACTCCCCACAGTTTCGCAATCACGTTCAACACCGTCTCCGGCGCCACCCGTCCGCCCGCCGGCCGGAACGCCACGTCCTCCGGCCGATCCACCGTCTTCAGCAACGCTTGGTGCCGCTCCTCCACCCATTCCCGGAACCGGTCGTCCCCGATTCCGCGGGGCGACCGTTCCATCTCATCCAAAAACGCCTCGTCCGGCTGGGCCAGCCCCGCCTCCACGAACTGCTCGTAGTGCCGCCCGACCCGGGAAGCTTCGCCGACGACCAGCCCGAGCATTGGCCCATAACTCACCCACTCCTCCTGGGCATCCAGCCCGACATAGGCCCGGTAACTGCTCCACCGATGCTCCCGCAGTTCCGCCACCCGTTCGGCCAGGGTCCGGTCTTCCCAGCCCTTGACATGGACCGGGTTAAGATGCACATAACGGCTCAACTTCAGCAGATAGTCGTTCCCCGCCACCAGCCGCGCCCCGTACCGTCCTTGCGTCACATGGCCGCAGCGCCGGTGGCGACTATTGAAGCCGGCCGTATAGCTGGTCAGCACGGACTGCATGAACCGTTGCAGGTTGGCGCGCGGCGTCTCCACGACCAGGTGAAAATGGGTGTCCATCAGGCAATATAGGTAAAGCCGCACGCCGTAGCTCTTGACGCTTTCTTTCAACCGCCGACACAGCGCCCCCCGGTCCGCGTCCGAGAGAAAGAGCTTCTGCCGCCCGTTTCCCCGCACGGTCACGTGGTAGATCGCGCCCTCGTATTCGATGCGTAAAGGTCTTGGCATATCGTCAAGAATCTACCGCACCCGGCCCTCTCCGCGCAAGCTATTTTCTATTATCAGGTCTGACCCCGAGTGGCTTGGCTGACCCCGAGTGGCTTGGCCGCGAACGTTCCGGCGCTCGTAGATGCCCGGAACTTCGCGGCGATGTGCGGAGGGAGTAACACAAGCGTGGGAGCGCTCCACATGGGGCACGCCGCGTAAGGGCGGCGTGCGGGGTAAGGTCGCAGCGGTTGGACCGAAAGCTGCCTCCTCAGCAACTTTCGGGGCATACCGCGTAGGCCGGGACCGCGAGCGGTAGCGAGCGGAGGGGCGTCGGGTTCATGGCGGTTGTCCGGTCTCGGATTGCCACATAAGCGCGACATCCGAACTCAGGATCTTGCCGCCCACTCGGTCTTCACGCTTCATGAATGGAGAGAAGTTCTTCTTTAGTTCCGCCCTGAATGTTTCTCTGTCTTTGGGAATGGCTCCCAGTTTCTCGCGATAGAGCAAACAAGTCTCGAACGCGACCGCCTTCCGTTCTGTGAGAACACGATACCACGCAAGATGATGGAAGGCTCGTTGATCGTAGTAGAACGTCAGGGGCCGGTTAGGCAGGCTAGAGGAACCTGCTTTGGCAACCTCGCGGTCCTGAAGTCGTTGCATGATCACCGTCATCTGTTTGTATTCGGGTAGCGCCTTCGTTTCCTCGTCGTTTAACACGGTAAGCGCTTCTTCAGCCTGAATGACCGTGGACCAGTATTTGGGCGTGGCCATCCCTGTTATCAACCGCTCATAGAGTTTCCGAATTTGCGGAAGCTCGGCGTCATCGCGAGCCAGAAGGTGGAAAAGTTTCCCGAGAGCGTGCTGTTGCGCGTATTCGGCAAGGAGAAGATTTCCATACCCTTTCGCAGAAAGACACCAGTCGCGCACGCAAAGTGTGTCTTCGATATTCTGGACGGTGTTCTTCTTGTCGGCGTCGACTGCTTCACCGACACTCTCTCGGAGAAGTCTGCCGGTCTCGCGTGCCTTTCTGGCTTCTTGCCGTTCTTCGGGTTGCTCGATTGACAGGCATCGTTCTTCGCTTGGAATCGATATGAATCCAACTGATGGCGTCTGTTCGTTGAGTGCCTCGACTAAACCGGTAATGCCCTTCTGTCGCAAGACCTCTTGAACTTTCTCGTTCGGATCGGGATTGGCTCCGTTCACGATCGCACACAACCATCCGAAGTGAAGCAAGCCGACGACAACAAGGTGCCAAGGGCGGCGACAAACTGGTGAGCATGGTCGCGTATTGCACCCGAACCGGCGTTGGCGACTTTCAATAAGTGAAATCCCATTCATCGAATGTCTCCTGGAAGTTTGCTTTGTCGAAGTAGATGTTCCCGGCGTCTCTCCCCGTGATGTCGGGATCCCATCCGATCTGGAGGACTGCGGCTTTGCCGGCTCTGCCGCCATCCTCATAATTGAAGTCGTACAGGTCGGTAAGCACGCCAGTGACAATGAGGCTGTCCGTGTAGATGGTGCTGCCGTCCTTCTTGACGACTACGGAGACCGTCATTGAGGAAATCGTGGCGTGCCCGTAAGCGACATGAAGGTCATACTCGTCCAACATCCATTCCCTCGTCTCGGCAAAGTTGGTGGCGATGTTCGACTGGTTCCAAGAAGCCTCATAAACCGTTGCAGTCGGGTTTGTCGCGAAGAAGTTCGTTACCTCGGACCTGTGGGCGGCCAAGACAGAGTTGATTGCCCCTTTGACCTCATCGGAGTTGGCGATCTTTTCAGATGCTGCACTGCTGGCATACCAGACGAACTCATCAAGGGTCCCGTTTCCGCCCGGAGCAAAGGTCTCGCCAGCATTGTAGGTGAGATTGCCCTGGGTAAAGCAGTTGATGCCGATCGAGTTCGTGGCGTTGAAGGGATACGCTTGATCCGTTCTGTTTAGGAAGTGGATCAACAGGGACGCGCCTACGGGGTAGATGTACTTTACAACGTCCATCTCATCGCTGAGCGATGATCGTTGGTCATTGTAGTGGGCGGACGTGAACGCCGTGACATTGAAGTTGGTCACTGTGGTGTAGAACTCAGAAGATTCCAACGTGCCATTGCCGTTCGAGTCCAAGCCAACTCTGATAGTGTAGTTCTTGGCCGGGCCGGTCGGCGCAAAACTCATATCCGCTTCGCAAGCGGCGGAAAACCCGGTGCTGACCAGATGGGTTGATCCATCGTAGATGGCGCACAGAACCTTGTCTTCTACTCCGGCGGGTTGGATTGTGGCTTTGACCGTGATCTGAGCTTGATCGTTCGATTCCGTCGCGACGAAGAGCCGATTGCTTGTTGTCTGCTTCGGATTGAGAACTCGGTTGCAGACATCGTCCGTTTCCCAGGCGTTTGCCAACTCCACTTTCAGGACGGTCATCGTCACCCGATCGATGGCTTCAACCCATCTTTTTGCCGAGCCCGCGGCGTTGGCGAACTTCTCAAATCGGCACCCCACCTTGAACACCAGGTCCCGCTCCGCCGCACTCGCTTCCAACGGCTCCACGTAAACCGTCACGGGCAAATCCGCTTGATGATACGTTTTAGGCAGCGTGATCGGGGTTCCGGTCCGAGTCGCATTGGCCCACACCTTCACCTGGCGTTGCGATTCCTGTTCAAACTTCACCGGCATTTGGCGCAGAACCGGCTCCGGAATCTGCTGGCACTCGATCTTTCTAATAATCAGCGGGATTAACGGGCCGGTCAACTCCACGTACGCACCCACGGTCTCCTCGCGCGTCTCGTCCGTCAAATCCGTATTGTCCGAGCCATCGGGTAATTTATCGTTGACGAAATCGAGGTTGACTGCCAGCACATCCGCCTCGAAAAGGGGGTCGTTCTTTTCCCCGCCAACACCGCCACTGCTTGTGATGCGTTCGCATTCGCCCGTCACAACCAGCCATTCCCGGCTCGACTTCTTCATGAGCGGGATGGTTTGGTCGACACCGGGGATATACAGTTTGTAACTATGGACGCCCGTCTCGTCTTTTATCCATTGCACGCAATCCGCATAGTCCTGGAAACGGATGCCGTGCCACAAGATTCGATACCCCGCCGCCGGCTTCAGGTCCAGGAGCAGATCCGCGCCCGGCGGTTCGATCGTGTAGGCCGTGAACCGTTCCGTGGGCACGTAAATATCCTCCTGCAGCGCATCTCCCAAAGCCAGCGCAGTCGTTGCCATGGCCATCAGTGTAACCCATCGCTTCATGCCTTGCACCCTCGTTATTATCCTGTCTTCTTGCCCGCCAGCGCCGCTTGAATCGTCGGCAGCCGTTCCCGCCGCACAAACCAGGCGTTCGGACTGTCCGGATACCGCCGCAAGAAAGCCTCGTGCAGCGTTAATGCGGCCCGCCAATCCTTCTCCCAATAGGCCAGCGTGCACAGATATAGCTCCGCCATTTCGGCATAATCTCCGCCGGGATACCGCTCGAGGATGCGTTCGTAGAGCGCTTTTCCCTTCCGGCTCTGTCCCAGCGGCCCCACGTAGATCACACCGGCCCGCAACAGCGCATCGTCCGCAAAATCGCTTTTGTCGTAGGGGCTCGCCAGAAACCGCTCGTAACACGACAGGGCTTTGTCGTACCGGTGAAGACAATTCCAGCATCGCCCGGCTTGAAGCCAGGCGCGCCCTCCCGTCTCCAGGTCCTTACTTCCGGCCGCCACGCGTTCGTAAACCTGCCGCGCCTTGTCGTAGTCGCCATTCGCGAACAAAAGGTCCCCGCGCAACGTTTCGCGCCGGCTCGCGGCGTCGGCGCGCAGTTTCGCCCGGTCCGGCCACAAGCTTGTGTCGCCCTCGCACACCTTCAACAACCGGTCCAGTTCGTCCCATGGATTCGGAGGCCCTTGCGGCCGCGCCTTCTTGGCGTTCTGAATGGCGGTTTCCGCCTCGCGTGGCCGCTCCTGAAGGAGGAGCGCCAGGCCCAGCCGGACATAGGCTTCGCTCTTGAGAGGGCTTTCCGGATACTTGGCGGGCAACTCCCGAAACAGCGCCTCGGCGGCCTTGTCCTGCCCCTTTTCCTCCAACAACAGCCTTCCCTTGGCGAGCAAGCAATCGTCCAGCCAGAGGACGTTGGTTCCGTTCTTCAATGCCTCTTCCCAGGCAGCCAGGGCCTCGTCCGGCTTGCCGATCTGCGCCAACGTCTGTCCAAGCTCCAGGAGCGCCGGTTCGTAGTCGGGCGAAGGTCCCGCCTTCCGCACGGCCTCGAACGCCGCGATCGCATCGCGGAATCGTGTCTTCTCCATGGCCGCCCGGCCCTCGCGCAACTTGCGCAGCGTCTCGCGGGGTAATTCTGCCTTTTCAGCAGCCACTTTCGCCGCCGCGATGGCTGCGGCCCGACGCTTGTCGAGCGCCGCCAATTCCGCGAGCTTGGCCTCGCACTCGCGAAGGCATTCGCGCGCACTCTCCGTTTCTGGAGCCTGGGGGTAATCCTTAAGGATGGCCGTGAACAAGCTTTGACCAAGCGCCCACTCACGTTGCTTGAACGCCACTCCCGCCCGCCACCAGCGGGCCTGTCGCAACAGTGGGCTGTTCGGATTCTTCTGGATAAAGACTTCCAGTTCCGCGATGCCTTGGGGTTGAAGCAATTCGAGGGCGCTCAACCGGATGGTTTGAAGCTGGATTTCCTTTGCGTCGATTGCACGCGGATACTCTTTGAGAATTCGCCGATAGCAGGCCAGAGCTTCTTCGGGACTATCCGCGCATTCGAGGCATTTCGCCTTGAGCAACAGGGCGGGCCGGGTTTGGGCGCTGTTCCTGGCCGTCAGTTTGTCGCACATAGCGATGGCCTGATTCCACTTGCCTTTCGTGGCAAGCTCTTCCGCATGGGTCAGTGTGTTGGTGTGCGCGGAGACCTTCTGTAACTTTCGGACGGGCTTTGCGCCGGTAACGCCTGGCAGCATGGCCAGAGCGATAACCATTGCCGCTATTGAAAAACGCAGTTCGGCAAACCGTCGTAAGATAATTTTTCCCATATGCTTCAATCTTAAACCGTTGTGTATTGAACAAACTACGCTTTCCCCCCCCCCTGTATGTCAATAGGATAATTAACTTTTTCACATGGCCCTTCCTTGGATTCATTCGCTTTGACGCGGGCACGGGCAGAAGGGCACGGGCAGAAGCCCCAAAAAACAATGGTCGGATTATCTTCAAGGTGCTATAGTATTTAACAGGAATGGTAAGCGCCCGGAAGGCGGAGAGGAAGGTCAGCCATGGCAGACGAAGCAGACAATATTCTCGTCGAGTTTTCGTTGTTCGACTTCAAGCGGATCATGAAGGGGCTGGCCAGTCCCAAGGAGTCGGGCGAGCACAAGCAGGCCGTGATGGCGGTGACCCGCATCTTCGGGCCCTCCACGGTTTCCCTGCTCGTTTGTTTTCTGGTGCTGGTCTCCTTGTTCACCCTGGTGGCCAGCAAAACGATCACGCAGTCGCGGGCGGTGGACGTGACCATCATGGAGCCCGAGACGGTCGAGTTGGACGAGATTAAGGACCTGATGAAAGAGATTGAGGTCCAGCCGCCGGATACGCCCATCAACGACAACATGGTGAATTTCTCCGAAGTCCAAGACTATGTCGGCCCCCCCGTCGAAAGCCCGGTGGTGAACGATCAGAATGTGGAACTGAGCGCGCCCGTGCCGCTGCTGACCAAGAGCCCCCTCATCATTCGGAACCTCTATGGCAACCGCATGTCGACCGCCGCCCGCCAGGGCGCCATGAAAGCCTATCGCGGTTCCCGGCAGGGGGAAGACGCCGTGCTCCGCGCCCTGCGCTGGCTGAAAAAGAAGCAGGATCCCAACGGGTCCTGGAAAACCGCGAGCACCGTGGATCACGTGGCCATGACCGGCCTGGCCCTGCTGACGTTTCTCGCCCACGGCGAAACCCCGGCCTCGGAGGAGTTCGGGCCGACCGTGCAAAAAGCCATCCAATGGCTGATCGACCAGCAGGCGAAATATCCCGACGGCAAGTTCCGGGCGAACAACCAAACCTATTCCTACACCCATGGCATCTGCGCCTATGCGATTTCGGAGGCCTATGCGCTGACCAAGATCATGGCCGTCAAAGACGCCATGGAGAAGGCGATTGACTATCTGATCAAGGGTCAGCAGGACCAGGGCGGGTTCGACTACGCTTATGCGCGCGGCCCCGCCCACAAGCGGTTCGACACCTCCGTGGCGGGCTGGAACATCCAGGCGCTCAAGGCCGCCACCATGGCCGGCTGCACCCATTCGAACCTTGCTGATGCCGTGGAGAGGTCCATCATGTTCCTCAAAACGCAGGCGTACGCCCAGAACGGCCGGGGATTTGTCTATTCGGGCGTTCCAGGCCAGCCCTCGGCCGGCGGGGGAACCTGGTCCATGACCGCCGTGGGCACCTTGTGCCTGCAACTGCTGGGCCACGCCAACGACCCCGAAACCAAGCAGGGGCTTGTCGTGCTGGAGCCCACCGCCTGTGTTTGGCCCGCCGGCAAGGACGCCAAGCCCCACGTCTATGGCTGGTATTACGTGACCCAGGCGAAGTTTCAGAAGGGGGATTCGACCTGGAAGACATGGAACGACCAGTTCAACAAGCAGTATGTGGATAATCAGATTAAGGAGGAGGACGGGTGCGGCTATTGGCCCAAGGGCGATCATGGTGGCCCCGTCTATACCACCTGCCTGGCTGCGCTGTCGCTGGAAGTCTACTACCGGTACCTGCCGACCTATAAGAAAGCGGAAGAGATCGAAACCGTCACGGCCACCGCCACGGACGACGTCAAGATCGAGATTCTTTAGCCGCGCGGATTTTCCCTGATCCAGCGCTCGACCACCGGAATATCCGCCGGCGACCAATTCAGCTTGTGCAGTTCCTCCGGCGTAAACCAACCCGTCTCCCCGTGTTCTGAGGGAGTCGGCGCGCCGCCCGTAATCCGGCAGACGACCGGAATCAACTCCAGGCGGAACCCGGGCTCCTCGTAGAGCGCCGGATCCCAGACGGCGCCGGGTTCCACGTCCAGGCCCAGTTCCTCCCGCAGTTCGCGCGCCACGCAAGCCTGCGCGGTTTCGCCGGGCTCCAGTTTGCCGCCCGGCAATTCCCACCGGAAGGCATTCCGTCCCGCGGCGCCGCGCCGGGCCGCGAACAGGCACCCGTCTTCGGCAATCACGGCGCAGGCGACCTGGATGAGAGGCGGCATGGGATCAGGGAAGAAAAACGCCTTTTTTCAGTTTGCGCGGGAGATACTCTTCCAACACGTAGTTCAGGCCGTGCTTGGCGAAGGCCTGCTGCTCGATGCGGACGCCCAGCTTGAGCATCAGGTTCAGGGCTTCCTGCCACTCCTTGTGGTGGCGGACGAACGGATCGTTTTTCAGCGCATCCTTGGCCCGTTTGATGTCCACCTCCTCCAGGGGATGCGTGGCGTCTTCCAGGTGATAGTCCTTGATGTCCCAGGGCGTCACGCCCAGGTAATGGGCTTGGGGCACGCAGAAGAAGCGGTTGATGTGCGCGGCCTGGCCCGAGCCCACCTTGAGGGTGCGGTAGATGTTGCAGTACCCGTAGGGATCGCCGTCGGTGAAGACCAGCACGGGCAGCTTGCGGTCGTCCGCCAGCCGGCGGATGAAACGGCGGCAGGCGCGGGTGGGCACGCCGCTCATGGAGACGAGAATGCACTTCGCCTTCTCGAAATAGCGATGGTGGACGAGCCGCTGGAACAGCGAGGCCGTCTCGATGACCAGGATGAAGGCGGCCTTGCTTTCGAACTGGAGGTGTTCGACCCGGGAGGGAATACTCCAGGCCCCGGACCCGAGCCGCGCGCAATCGACCCGGATCGGCGTGCCCCGGACCGGATCTCGGTCGATCACCGTCAGGGGGCCGGTCACGTCGCCGCCGCGTTCCTCGGGAATGTAGCCCAGCAGCTCGCGGTTCACGCCCAGCATGGCCTCGATGTCGTCGAGCAGGCTGTCGCTTTCGGGTTGCTCGTCGAACCGGCATTCGCCCCAGCTTTTGCTGTTGTAATAAACTTCGCGCTTGCCGGCGATGTCGTTCTTGTCGAGCAGGTCGGTTTTGGTCGTGGCCAGCAGGCGCACGGACTGGGCGAACGTTTTGACGGTGGTGGTGCCGAGGGTGCGTTCGGCGGTTTTGCCGAGGATCTCGAAATAGCCGGCCTTGGGGTCGTATGTCACGTTCGCCAGCGAGCGGACGGGAAAGCGCATGGAGGGCTTTTTCCGTTTCCGGATGTCCTGGCAGAGCGCGTTGCCGATGTCGCGGATGCGGGCGGAAGCCTCCTCGCGGGTGGCGGGCGCCGGGCGGGCGGAAGATGAACGGCGGGAAGCCATGGGGTGTCCTTTCGTCAGGAATCGGAGCGGGAGCGTTCGAGCATGTCGCGCAACTGGACCTGGAGGCGGGATTCCTCGCGTTCCGAGAGATCCAGGATCTGACGCAGTCCGAGCGCCAGGTGAGGGATGTACAGTTCGAGATAACGCAGCTTGCGCTCCTGTTCGGCCTGGCGCCGGCGCCGGCTCAGGTGAACGTCCAGTTGACGTCCCAGTTCCTGCAGCGCGAACGTCATTTCCCGGATAATCTCCGGGTAATGCGCGATGGCATCCTTGCTCTCGCTTGTGAACGGAACCCAGACGCTGGCCACGTGCACCATCAGCACCACGGGCCCGATGGGCAGGCTGCCCTTGGGTTGGGCCAGCCCGTAAGCCTTCCAATTGACGCCGGTGACCGCTTTGGTGATGGCGCAGCCGCCGGCCATGTGGAGCAGGGGCACGCGGTTGGCGAATCGGAGCACCTGGACCGGCTCCTCCGCGCCTATCCCCTCCGCGGACGAACCCGTCTCGAGGCAGGCGAGGGCGGCCTCGATCTGGAAGGGATTGCCCCGGTACACGGAGGGCGGCCGGGTGACGGCGGCGAAAAAAGCGCCGGGGAACTCTTTTTTCAAGCCCGCGGTCATCAGGTCTTCGCCGATCGGCGAGAGGCAGTCCATCTGAGGGCGCATGAGTTTGGCGCCATTCAACGCCTTGAAGAGGGCCTCACTTTCACGGTGCGCGATCTGGCCGGGTTTGGCGGCCGGATCCAGGCCGGCCTGGCGGCAGATGGCCTCGGCGGCCGCCGGGCTGACCCGGGAGAAATCGGCGGCCAGCGCGCTTTTGACCGTGCGGGCCGTGGAGTCCTTGAGCATCTGCATGAGCATGCCCAGCTCGACGCCGTGCGGATGCGGCTTGATCTCCACCGGCGCCTTGGGCATGACCTCCGCCGCCCGCTCAAAGGTGGTCCAGCCGGCGGCCGGCTCCGGCGCGGGCTGGGGCTCCTTCGGCCGCAGCACCACCCGGTAATGGATCCGAAGGTGGGGATTGACGATCGCGCACTGGCGGACATACTCGTCCACCGAGAGGCGGCCGCGGACATAGGCGGCTTCCATATCGATCGAGACGCAGGTGCCGTGCGACGATGCGGCCGCGGCGCCGTCGGCCGCGGGAAAGAGGGGCTGCCATTCGGTTTCCGCATCCTTGAGGATGGCGGGCGTATTGCGACGGGTGTCGATCTGCACCTCGATGTGGTGGGCCTTGCGGCTGTCCGTGCGCGAGTCGATGCGGGTGGCGCTGCCGGTGGTGAGCTGGCCGTACATGCCCGCGGCGCTGATGCCGATGCCCTGCTGGCCGCGGGACATGCGCAGGCGGTGGAACTTGGAGCCGTAGAGGAGCTTGGCGAATATCCTGGGGATCTGGCTGCGCACGATGCCGGGCCCGTTGTCGGTCACCGACACGCGGAACCGGGACTCCGCCAGTTCGGCGATGTCCACGGCGATCTCGGGCAGGAGGCCGGCTTCCTCGCACGCGTCGAGGGCGTTGTCCACGGCCTCCTTGACGGCGGTGAGAAGGGCGCGGCGGGGATTGTCGAATCCGAGTAGATGGCGGTTCTTGAGGAAAAATTCGGAGACCGAGATGTCCCGTTGGCGGGTCGCCATGGTGGCCGCGGTTTCCACGGAAGGCGTTTTCTTTTTCATCGGGATGTTACGAGGCGGCGAGGCCCAGTTCGCGGCTGCGCCGGGCGGCGGCCGCGAGCGTGGCTCGCACGATATTCCCAAATTCCGATTGCTCCAGCACGGCCAGGCCCTCGGCCGTGGTGCCCTTGGCCGACGTCACATTGCGGATGAGTTGTTCGGGGGACGTTTCCGTGCTGCGCAACAGGAGGGCCGTGCCGTACATGGTCTGGACGGCCAGCACGGCGGCGTCGTCCTCGGAGAGGCCCTCCGCCTTCGCCCCCTCGATGAGCCGGAGCAGGAATTGGGCGAAGAACGCCGGCCCCGACCCGCTCAGGGCGGTGACGGCGTCGAACCGCGCCTCCGGCAACTCGTGCGCCACGCCGCAGGCGCCCAGCAGCGTCCGGGCCGTCTCCCGGTCCTCGTCCGTGGCGCGGCTGCCGAGCGTGAAGACGTTCATCCCTTCGCCCACGAGGCAGCAGACGTTCGGCATCACCCGGATCACGCGGCAGCCGGGCAGGCGATGCTCGATGCCGGCCAGTTTCTGGCCGGCGGCGATGGAGAGGAAGAGGTGGTCGGGCGTCGCCGCCTCGGCGATCTCGCGCAACACCTCCTCCAGTTGCTGGGGCTTGACGCACAGGAACACCGTGTCGGCCCAGGCGACGGCTTCCCGGTTGGAACCGGCGATCTCGGTCCCGAGCTGCCTGGCGAGAGCGGCGGGACGGGCGGGATCGACGTCGCTGACCTTGATATAGAACGGCGAGATGGGCAGTTGCGCGCGGATAATCGACTCGATGAGCGCTTCCGCCATCTTGCCGGCGCCGATAAAGGCCAAATTCATCGATCAGGCTCCGCGTCCGGCTTCCTTGGCGAGACAGATGCCGATGACGTCGCGCTGGATCTGGTTGGTGCCCTCGTAGATCTGGGTGATCTTGGCGTCGCGCATCATCTTTTCGACCGGGTATTCCCGCATGTAGCCGTAGCCGCCGAGCACCTGCACGGCGTCGGTGGTGACCTTCATGGCCGTGTCCGAGGCGAACAGCTTGGACATGGCCGAGATCTTGCTGATGTCCTTTTCGCCGCGGTCGATCGAACGGGCGGCCGCGTAGACGAGGGCGCGGGCGGCCTCCGTCTGGGTGGCCATGTCCGCCAGCATGAAGGAGACGCCCTGGAAAGCGTTGATCGGCTTGCCGAACTGACGGCGGGTCCGGCTGTAGGCGACGGCCTCGTCGAGCGCGCCGGCGGCGATACCGAGGGCCTGGGCCGCGACGCCGGGCCGGGACTGGTCGAGGGTGCGCATGGCCACGATGAAGCCCATGCCCTCCTTGGCGAGGAGCTGGGACTTGTGGATGCGGCAGTCTTGGAAGACCAGTTCGCGCGTGGCGGAGGCGCGGATGCCCATCTTGTTTTCCTTCTTGCCGAAGGTGAAGCCGGGCGTTCCCTTTTCCACGATGAAGGCGGAGGCGCCGCGGGCGCCTTTTTCCTTGTTGGTCATCGCGATGACGCTGTAGATCTCGGCTTCGCCGCCGTTGGTGATCCACTGCTTGGTGCCGTTGAGGATGTAGTAGTCGCCGTCCTTTTTGGCGGTGGTCTTGATGCCGCCGGCGTCGCTGCCGGCCTCCGCCTCGGTCAGGCCGAAGGCGGCGATCGTGCCGGTCGCGATGCGGCTCAGGTATTTCTGCTTCTGCTCTTCCGTGCCGAACAGGATGATGGGGAAGGTGCCCAGGGCCGTGGCGGCCAGGCCGAGGGAGATGCCGCTGCAGACCTTGGAGAGTTCCTCGACGGCGACGACCAGGTCCATGACCCCGCCGCCCATGCCGCCGTATTTTTCCTCGATGAAGAGGCCGAACAGCCCGGTATCGGCGAAAACCTTCATGACTTCGGTGGGGAATTCGTTCTTCTCGTCGTAATGCTCGCGAATGGGTTTGAGCTTCTCCTGGGCGATTTGCTTGCAGAGATCGCGGATATTCGTTTGCAATTCGGTGAGCTGATAGTCCATGACTGTCTCCGTTGGGTTCTGATTAGGGCGAACGGGGAGTATGGTACGGGGAGGACCGTCGGGGGGCAAGGAAAAAGGAGCGGACAGTCGTCGATCAGCCGCCTGTTCTCGCGAACGCGGGGCTCAGGTACTCCCACGTTTCGCGGAGCGACCGCGCATCGGGCAGGCTGGGCATGTATTCCAGCCCGAAGGTGCGGTCGTATCCGGCGTCGAGAAGTTTCCGGATGACGACCGGGTAGTTCAATTCGCCCGTGAACACCTCGTGGCGGCCCGGTACGCCGGCGGCATGGAAGTGGCCGATCCACGGGAGGTGCGCGAGCAGGAAGGCGAGGTGGTCGCCAGCCATGATCTGCTGGTGGTACAGATCATAGAGCGCCTTCACGTTCGGGGCGTTGACCTGGCGGACGACATCCACAGCCTCCTCGCGGGAAACGAGAAAATAGCCGGGGTGATCCACCTTGTCGTTGAGGGGCTCCAGGTTGAGGGCGAAGCCCTTCCGGGCGGCCACTTCGCCCGCGCGGGCCATGGCCTCGATGAGCGCGGCTTTCTGCCGATAGTAGTCGTCGCCGGTGCGGTTGCCGGTGGTCACGATGCCGGCCCGGCAGCCGGCGGCCAGGGCGTTGTCGGAGTAGCGGTCGATCTGCGCGACGAAGGCGTTGAGGTTTTCGGCCCGGATCGGCGCCACGGCCGTATCGCCGATGCCGTTCATGACAACGGAGACCAGTTTCAGGCCGTGTTCCCGGCAGGCCGCGCCGATTTGCTTCATTTCCTCGGCGTTGCCGCCTTTCCAGGTTTCGACCAGGGTCCAGCCGGCGGCCGCGATTTTTCCGAGCCGGTCGGGCAGGGGCAGGTCTTTGAAAAAGAGGTCGAAGAGGATATTGGGTTGCGTGTTCATGGGGTTTCCTGTCGGTCGGTTCAGAACGTTTTGGCCAACTTTTCGTTCAACTCGCGGGCGTAGTCGGCTGCCCATTCCGGCGTGTCGGCCGGGCTGATGCCGATGACGCCGAGCCGCAGCATGATGTCCTTGGTGCGGGGGCACATCTCCGTGGAATAGGCGGGGAGCTTCTGGACATAGGGCGACCGGAACGGGAAGCCCTCGGGCGTGGCGGTTTTCTGCTCCAGGATATGTTCCCAGTTCCAGTACACATGCCAGTCGCGCGCGCCGCGGGTGTGGCCGGTGGCCATGCCGCCGATGCCGATGCCGGCGGCCTTGATCGCGTCGGCCTGCGACTTGAACAGGATGCCCAGCGTGTAGCCGCAGACGCCTTCGGGATCGGCCGGTTCGACCCAGCGGGCGCCGGCGGGCAGTTCGATGGCCTGCTTCAACTGCTTGTAAATGGCGCGGGTGCGTGCGGTGATGGCGTCGAGCTTGCGGAGTTGGGCGAGCGCCACGGCCGCGCACAGTTCGGGCATGCGGTAGTTCTCGCCGCAGAACAGCTCGCCCTCCTTGCGTTCGCGGGCGTAGCGGTCGGGCCGCCAGCAGGCCGCTGTGTCGTGGTAGCTTTGCGCGCGGGTGTAGAGCCACTCGTCGTCGGTGGTCACGATGCCGCCCTCGCCGGAGCCGATCACCTTGTAGGCGTCCAGGCTGACGCAGCCGAGGTCGCCCCAAGTGCCCAGGTATTTGCCCTTGTACGAGCCGCCGCAGGCCTGCGCCGTGTCCTCGATCACCTTCAGCCCGTGTTCCTTCGCGATCGCCATGATCGCGTCCATGCGCGTGGGATGTCCGACCATGTGGACGGGCATGATGGCCTTGGTGCGGGGCGTGATGGCCTTGCGGACGGCCTCGGGGTCGAGGGTGAGCGACTCGTCGATTTCCACGATGACCGGGATGCCGCGGGCCACGACGACGGCGGAGGCGCTGGCGAAGAAGGTGTAGCCGGGGACGATCACCTCGTCGCCCGGGGCCACGCCGGCCGCGATGCAGGCCGAGATGAGCGCGCTGGTGCCGGAGTTGACGGCCAGCGCGTATGTCGAGCCCACCTTGTCCGCATAGGCTTTTTCGAACTCGGCGGTTTGGCTGCGGGGATTGTAATACCGGAAGAAGTTGCCGGCGTCGGGGGCGGTCGCGGCTTTTTTCAGGATCGCCTCGATCGCGGCGCGGGATTCCGGATCGACATTGAAAACGTCGATGACCTGCATCAGCTCATCGGTCGAATACTTCTTGTATTCCGGACGTGGCACGCTCATGGGGGCCTCCAATTTATGTAATTTCGAGCATCGCGCGTGAATAAAACGTTGCGATAATCTCACTGATATTGCATATTGTGAATGCACGTACGGGCAATTAAAATGTAAATAAGGGCAAACTCCGACATGCGGAAGACGACGGCCAACCGGCCTGTTTCGGCGGGCGACCAGCGGACCCGGCTGCCGGTTCTGGTCAATTTTACCCATTTGTTGCGCCGGACGCCGGACAAGGGCAGCATCCGGCGCAACCGGCACTGGGCCATGGACTACCATTTCCGGCGCGCGGGGGAGTTCAGCCTGGACGGGCAGGCCTGGCGGCCGCGCGAGGCGCGCACCGCGCATCTCTATTCGCCCGGCACGGACTATTGGGAGCGGAGCGCGGCGCGGGATCTGCCGTTTCCCGAGACCTACGCGCTGTTCCTGGCCGAGGAAGCGCCGGACCTGGAGGCGCGGGTGTCGGCCGGCCGGGGATTCGCCCGGTTTCGGGACGAGGCCG
Organism: uncultured Verrucomicrobiota bacterium; assembly: GCA_964609905.1. GTDB lineage: Bacteria > Verrucomicrobiota > Kiritimatiellia > CAIKKV01 > CAIKKV01 > CAZSUH01. The sequence goes on along the minus strand of CAZSUH010000014.1, from coordinate 554 downwards.
GTCTGCTGGGGACCGTCTTTACCCGCATGCGGCATGCCGGGGAAAGGGGCAACCGGCTGTGGAACATGCAGGGCGCCCTGTACGAACTGCTCGATTGCCTGATCGGCGCCCGGCCGGCCGGGCCGGCGGAGTATGTCGTGGCCGCCGAGCGGGAGGCGGCGCCGCTGACGCTGGCGGGACAGGTGGATGCGATCATCCGCGCCCGCTACGACCAGCCGTTGACGCTGGAAGAACTGGCCCGCGCGGTCGGGGTGAGCCGCTCGACGCTGACGCACCGGTACCGGGCGGAAACGGGGACAACACCCTTTTCCCGTCTGCTCGATCACCGGCTGGACGTGGCGCGCGGCATGGTGCTCAAGGGCGAACGCGCCAAGGAGGTCGCGGCCCACACGGGCTTCTACGACGAGTATCACTTTGCCAAGGTCTTCAAGCGCCGCTTCGGCCTGCCCCCGCGGCGGTATGCCCGGCAGTCGCCGGCGGAGCCGCAATGATCCCGGCGCGAGCCGATTGCGCTGTAGCCATAAACTGGGAGGCGCGGGAAGGATGGCATGAGG
>CAZSUH010000013.1:0-40979 GCA_964609905.1 uncultured Verrucomicrobiota bacterium | reverse complement strand
AAGCGGAGTTGCTCGATGTGCTGGAGCAACGGGCCGACCTGACCGCCGTCCTCGACGTGACCTACCCCGAGCCGCCGCCGCCCGGCTCCCGGATCTATTCCCTCCCCAACGTCATCCTCACCCCCCATCTCGGGTGGGCGTCGGTGGAATCAGGCGAGCAGATCCGCCAAAGCATTCTGGACGATATTCTGAACTACGCGAAGGGCCAGCCCGCGCGCAACGTCGTGAACAAGGAATTGTTGAAAAAATAGTTCGCCGCGCGAACTTACCAAGGAGATTCGTCATGGGTATCACGCATGTCAAGGGAACGTTGCCGGGCCCCAGGGGAAAAGCGCTGCTGGAGAAGTGGCGCCAGTATGAAGCGGACGTGACCGGCTTCCAGGCCCCCGTGGTCTGGGAATCCGCCAAGGGCTGCGTCGTGAAGGACGTGGATGGAAACGCCTACCTGGACTGGACCTCGGGCGTGCTCGTAACCAACGTCGGCCACTGCCACCCGCACCTCGTCGAAGCCGCCCGCAAGGCCTCCGGCGACCTGCTCAACAACTACGAGTGCGCCAACACCTACCGCATCGAGGCGGCCGAGAAACTGGTCAAGGCGCTGCCTCCTCACCTCGACAAATGCTTCTTCCTGAGCACCGGCGCGGAGGCCACCGAGGCCTGCCTGCGGCTCATGAAGCGGAAATCGTGCAAATACGAAATCCTTTCCTTCGTGGGCGGCTTCCACGGCCGCACGATCGGCGCCGCCTCCGCCGGCGGTATGGCCGGCCCCAAGCGCGGCTACGGCCCCAGCGTGCCCGGCGCCATCCGCGCGCTGTATCCGAATCCGTACCGCGATCCGTTCGGGTTCTGCAGCGACGGACCCCGCTTCACGAAATATTTCCAGTACCTCGAAGCGGAAATTTCCGCCAACTCGACGGGCAGCCTCGGCGGCCTGATCGTGGAGCCCTACCAGGGCGCCGCGGGCTTCATCTTCCCGCCCCCCGGCTGGCTCAAGCGGCTGGAGGAGTGGGCCCGGAGCCACGGCCTGCTGTTCACGCTCGACGAGGTCCAGGCCTCCTACGGCCGCACCGGCAAGATGTGGGCCATGGAGCACGAGGGACTCAAGCCCGACCTCGTCAGCATCGGCAAGGCGATCGGCTGCGGTGTGCCCGTCTCCGCCGTCGCCGGCACGTCGGACGTCTTCGCCTGCCTCAAGAAGGGCGAGTTGTCCAGCACGCTGGGCGGCAATCCCGTGGCCAGCGCCGCCGTGACCGCCGTCCTCGAGATCTACGAGAAGGAGGACCTGGTCGGCAACTCCAAGCGCCTGGGCGCGTTCATGAAGAAGAAGCTGGAGGCCATCGCCGCCAAAAGCCGCACGATCGGCGACGTGCGCGGCATGGGCCTCGTGATGGGCGTCGAGTTCGTGAAGGACAAGCAGTCCCGCGAACCCTATCCCGAACTGATCCGTCCGCTCATCGAGGCCTGCGCCAACAAGGGCCTGATCATCGGCTCGGTCGGCATCCACGGCAACATTCTCCGCGTGGCCCCGCCCCTCGTCATGACCCAGGCCGAGGCCGAGGAAAGCCTCGCGCTGTTCGAGGCCGCTGTGCTGGAGCTCGAGAAGCCATGAAGGATCCCCGAGCCGTCATCGACGCCCTGCTCCCGGAAGCCGTCCAGTTCCTCTCGGACCTGATGGCCTTCCCGTCCACTTCCGGCCGGGAACAGGAGGCCATCCTGTTTCTGGAAAAGGCATTCGGCAAAACCGGCGTCGCCGTCGAGCGTGTGCCGATGACGGAGGCGCTCAAGAAGGATCCCGATTACAGCGACCCCATTCCCGACATCCGCAACGAGGGGCGGTTCAACCTGCGCCTCGTGCGGCGCGGCACGGGCGGCGGGCCCAGCCTGCTGTTCAACGCCCACACGGACGTGGTGCCGCCCTCGGAGGACATGGCCGATCCCTGGAAGGCCCGCCTCGTTGACGGCATCCTGTACGGCCGCGGCTCCTGCGATGCCAAGGGCCAGGTTGCCACCGTCTATCTGCTGCTCCGGACCCTCCAGGAACTCGGACTCCCCCTGAAGGGCGACGTGATCGCCCACATCGTGAACGAGGAGGAGAACGGCGGCAACGGCACGCTCGCCATGGCGCGGCGCGGCGAAAAGGCCGACGCCTGCATTGTGCTCGAACCCACCGAGAGCCGCGTGCTCACCTCCATCCGCGGCGCGGTCTGGTTCCGGATCGTGTTCCATGGCAAGGCCGGCCACAGCGGACAGGCCGGTCAGACCCGCAGCGCCCTGCTCATGGCGCGCGACGCCATTGCCGCGCTGGAAAAGTACCACGACGACCTGCTGGCCGCCTCCCGGGGCTTTCCCCTCTTCGACCCCTACCCCAACCCCATGCCCATCACCTTCGGCCGCCTGGAGGCCGGCAACTGGCCCGCCTCCGCGCCCAGCCGCGCCGTGATGGCGGGAGTGCTCGGGCTGCTGCCCAACACGACCAAGGAGCAGGTCTGCGCCGGCATGCGCGCCGCGCTCGACGCCGTGCCCACGCTCGAGGGTCGGTTCGACCTCTCGTTCATGTACAAGCATGACAGCAGCGTGCTCGAGCCCGAACATAGCCTGCCCCAAGGTCTGCTCGAGGCCGCCGCGGTCCGCGGTCGGCCGACGAAGGTGGACGCCATGACGGCCTCGTGCGACGCCTGGCTCTACCGTAACCAGCTCGGCATCCCCACGGTCGTGTGGGGCCCCGGCTCGCTCAAGGTGGCCCACTCCAAGGATGAACAGATCGCGGTGAAGGAACTGGCCGACGCGGCGGACACGCTGATCGCGTTTCTCCAACGCCAGGAAGGAAAGTAAGACGATGAAAGCGCTTGTGAAGACCCAAAAGGGCGTCGGCAACATCGAGATCCGCGACATGCCCGTGCCCGAGCCCGGCCCCGGCGAAGTCAAGATCAAGATCGAAGCCTGCGGCATCTGCGGGTCGGACATCCATATCCGCCACGACCAGTTTCCCTACTGGCCGCCCGTCATCCTCGGCCACGAGTTTACCGGCACCGTGATCGCGCTCGGCCCGGACTGCCAGGTGGCCAAGGTCGGCGATCGTATCGTGGCCGAGCCGCACACCCGCGCCTGCGGTGTCTGCCCGCTCTGCCGCACCGGCAACATCCAGATCTGCCCCCACAAGCGCTCGCCCGGCTGGGGCATCCACGGCGGCATGGCGCCGTTCATCGCCTACCCCGAGGCCCTGCTTCATAAAATTCCCGACTCCATGACCTGGGACCAGGCGTCCGTTGTCGAGCCGGCCGCCAATGTCGTCACAGACATGATCATCCGGGGGGCCTTCACCCCGGGCGATTTCGTCGTCGTGGTCGGGCCGGGTCCCATCGGCCTGATCGCCGCCCTGGTGGCCCGCGCCTCGGGCGCCCGGGAAGTCGTCATTCTCGGCACGCCCGGCGACGAGGAACTGCGCATGAAGAAGGCCCGCGAACTGGGCTTTACGAAACTGGTGAACGTGGTCAAGCAGAACGCGGCCGAGGTGATCGGCGGAATGACCGGCGGCCTCGGCGCCGACCTGGTGGTGGAGTGCAGCGGGGCACCCCGCGCCATCGCGGGCACGGTGGACCTGGTGCGCAAGATGGGCACCCTCTGCGCCATGGGACTGACCGGCAACCGGCCCGTGGAGATGCCGTGGGACGCCTTCCAAAAAAAGGTGATCGACCTGAAGTTCAACATGTCCACGATGTACACGTCGTGGGACCGCACCATCGCGATGATCGCGAGCGGCGCGGTGCCCGCGGAAAAGGTGATTTCCCACAAGGCGCCGCTCTCGGACTGGGAGCGCGTGTTCGACGACATCGAAAACCTGAAAGCCCTGAAGGGCATTCTGATACCGGAGTGAGCATGAAAAAGGACACGTTCGGATTCGGCATTCTCGGCGCGGGCCTCGTTTCCCCCTTCCATGCCAAGAGCGTCAAGGCTTCCAAGGGCGGCCAGCTCATCGCCTTCTGCGACATGAGCCAGGAACGGGCCAACAAGATCGCCGCGGAATACGGCGTCAAGGCCTACTACAATCTCGACGACATGCTCCGCGATCCAGCCATCGACGTGGTCAACGTCTGCCTCCCCAATCATCTGCACCACGACGCCGTGCTCGCCTGCGCCAAGGCGGGCAAGCATGTGATCACGGAGAAACCGCCGGCCATGACGCTGACGGAGACGGACGAGATGATCGCCGCCTGTGCCAAGGCGGGCGTCAAGTTCGGCTGCACGGTCCAGTGCCGTGTGCGCAAAGCTATCCAGGCCATGAAGAAGGCCGTGGCGGAAGGCCGTTTCGGAACGCTTCTGCAGGCCGATGCGGTCATGAAGTGGTTCCGCTCCACGGACTATTACAAGTCCGAAGCCTGGCGCATGTCCCGCAAATCGGGCGCTGGCGTGACCGTCCAGCACGCGTTCCACTACATCGACCTGATCCAGTATATCGCCGGCCCGGCAGCCCGCGTGGATGCGCGCATGACCAACCTGGCGCACCCGGACGTGCATCTGGAAGACACGCTGTATGCCTTTATCGACTTCAAGGGCGGCGCTCGCGGCATGGTGGAGGCGTCGACCGCGATGTGGCCGGGCAGCGATATCCGGATTGAAATCCACGGCACCAACGGCACGGCCGTCATGACCGGTGAAAAGATCAGCACCTGGAAGTTCCGGGACGAACGGCCCGAGGACGAGGCCATCCGAACCATCGGCAATGCGGCCCAGATCACCGGCGCCACCGGTGCGGCCGATTTCGGGTACCTGGACCATGCCTTCGTGATCCAGGACATGATCGACTCCATCAAGGCCAACCGCGAGGTGGTAATCCCGGTGGCCTCCGTCCGCCCCACCCTCGAGATCGTGCTGGCCATGTATCATTCCGCGGCCCGTGGCAAGCCGGTTGATCTGCCCGTGAAGGACGACGAGAAGATCTGGGAGTGGAAGGGGTAACCTCGTCACAAATAAGGGTCGTCACTTTCCCCTCGTCTTTCGCGCCCTGACCGCGTACGCTGGGCCAAATTAGATGGGAGGACCCGACGCCATGCCCAACCCGCACGATAAAGCCATTATCCGTGAACTGGCAAAGCGGGTCGCGGAAATCGCCGCCTTGCCCGTCCAGCAGGAAAAACAGCGCCTCTGGCGCCTGCTGAACGCGCTCAAGCCGGAACGGCCCATGGTCATGATCGACCAGGTCTGCTGGAACGAAATGAACGCCGACGGTTCGCTCACGCTCCGCTGCGAAGACCGCGAATGCCAGGGCTACGAAGACCATCTGCGCAAGATTCTCTTCCAGTGGGAGCATTTCCCGGTGGACATGGTGGTGGAGCCCTTCATCCGCGTCAACAAGGCGATCCAGAACACCGGCTTCGGCGTGTCGACCCAGGCCGAATACGCGGTCACCGATCCCACCAGCGGCATTGTCGGGCAGCATTTCGCCAACCAGTTCGAGCATGACGAAGACCTGGACAAGGTTAAAATGCCGGTCATCACCCATGATGCGGCGGAAACCGCCCGGCGGCTCGCGGTCGCCCACGACCTGTTCGACGGCATCCTGGACGTCGTCGAAACGGGCGACGACCCCGGTTACATGACCATCTGGGACCCGCTCAGCTTCTGGATGAGCGTGGAGGGCGCGCTGTACGCCTTGATCGACCGCCCGGAATTCATGGCCAAACTCGTGCGTCGAGTCGTCGCCGGAAAGCTGAGCATGCTCGACCAACTGGAATCCCAAGGCCTGCTCTGCGGCCCGCAACCGACCGTCCACTGCACGGGCGCCTGGACCGACGACCTGCCCGCGCCGGGCTACAACCCCGCCCATCCGCGCGCCAAGGATCTCTGGATGTTCAGCATGGCGCAGATGTTCTCCACCGTCTCGCCGGCCATGTTCGACGAGTTCGAGATCGAGCCCTGCATGCCGCTGTTCGAGCGGTTCGGCTGCGTCTACTACGGCTGCTGCGAACCGCTCGACCGCAAGATGGCGCAGGTGCGCAAGATCCCCAACCTGCGCAAGGTCTCCATGAGCCCGTGGGTGGACGAGGAACTCGGCGCGGCGGCGATCGGGAACGATTATGTCTACTCGCGCAAGCCGAACCCGGCCCTGCTGGCATGGCCGCAGTTCAACGAACAGGCCGTACGGGAACACCTGCAGGCGTCCGTGGACGCCTGCGCGCGCCACGGATGTCCCCTGGAATTGATCCTCAAGGATATCAGCACGGTGAAGTACGAGCCGCAACGCCTTTTCGCGTGGGCCCGTCTCGCCATGGAAGCGGCACAGGGATAACCGCCGTTTTAGCGTTTTTTCCCACCACCGCAAACGCCGTGTGCCGCCAGTTCAACCTTTTTTATCCTCTTGGCCAACCGCTGTTCGGTAATGCGCACGACCCGGCGGAGCCATGCCTTTGCCACGGGCGTCAGAGCGGAATTTTCAGCCAGATACGACTTGAAGAAGCGCATCCGGTCCGTGGAACTGAGCGCGTTCGTCCGAAACAGGTTGCACTGGACAAGATTTTTCAGCCGAAGTCGATCCGGCAGGCTGCGAAATTGAACGGTGCGCTCGTTATCGATCAGCACGAAATCGTTTTCGCTCGGCTCTTCCCCGGACAGACGAACCAGGATGTTGCACAGATGAAGATCGCCGTGCGAGATGTTCCGGGCGTGGAGCCGGCCCACGAAACGCCCGAACGTCCTGATGAACTCGCGCTTCCGGGCCAGGGAAGCGGTCGACGGGCCGAGCCGTTGCTCGACGAACAGGTGGAGGGACAGCGAGTTTTCGACTTCGCAGGTCAGGAGAAAAGGATCGGTCGCGAGCCAGCCGGGGCATCCGCCGCCCATCGCGACGATTTCGGGAGCGGCAAACCCGTTGGCCTCGAGCATCGCGGTTGCCGTGACCGTGCGCGCGGCACGGCTGGGACGAAACAGGTGCTTGATCCGGTCCCATGGCGAACGCCAGTGATATTGCTTGAAGAAAAACCGGCCGCTGTCGCAAGCGAATTTATAGACTTCCACATTTTTCGAGGCCGGCACCCTGACGAGAGCATATGTCCCGGCCAGCGACCGCGCCCCTTGCGCCAGCGACTCCTTCAAAGGCGAATCCTTCCACTTCGCGGCAAGCCATAGCGCCCCCTTGTACGCCTTCATTTTGCCGGTGTCGCTGTTCAATGGGTGTCCTTTTCGCTGCCGCGTCACGCTTCAACGTAATAAAAGGACAGGTTAGCGAAAGAACCGCCGCCAAAGCAAAACAAAACAGAGCCCAAACCGCGCCCAGCCAGGTTCCATTCCGCTTCGAGCCATTCAACTTCGAGACTCGACAAAGAGGCCATTCTTCGCAATCATATCGGCCGAAAAAGGAGTCTGTCCATGGATGCTAAAAAACGAGTCAAAGGGCCGCAGGTCCGGATCGGCGTGATCGGAGTCGGCGGCATGGGCTCAAGCCACTGCGGAGTGATGGGGAAAGCGCCGGAAGCCCGCTTGTGCGCCGTCTGCGACATTTCGGAATCGACCGCCAGGGCCGTCGGCGAAAAACACCAGGTTCCCTATTTCACCAGCCCTATGGAGCTGATCCGGTCGAAGCTGTGCGACGCCGTCATCGTCGCCACCCCCCACCCGGCGCGGCCGGAGATCGCGATCGACGCGATGCGGGCGGGCCTTCATGTGCTGAGCGAGAAACCGCTCTCCGAGCGGGTCTCCACGGCCGACAAGATGATCAAGACCGCCGCGCAAAAAGGCGTGGCCTTGGCCATCATGTTCCAGCGGCGCCTGGAACCCGCCTTCGCCAAGGCCCTCGAACTGGTCAAATCCGGGGCACTCGGCACGGTCTGGCGCACCACCATGATTTCCCCCGAATACCGCACGCAGGCCTATTACGACTCCGGTTCGTGGCGCGCCACCTGGGGCGGCGAGGGCGGCGGCGTGATGATGAACCAGGGCCCCCATATTCTCGACCTGTTCATCCAACTCGGCGGCAGGCCCTCGGAGGTGCTCGGACGCTGCGAAACCCGTCTTCACAAGATCGAAGTGGAAGATCTGGCCGAGGCCATGCTCCGGTATCCGGACGGCGGCTCCGGTTATATCTACTGCTCGACCAACGAGTTGGGCCCCGGACAGATGATCGAAGTCTTCGGCACACACGGCAAACTCTGCTACCGCGACGGACAACTCCGGTTTTACCGGTTCAGCGAACCTGTCCCGGAATTCACATTCCGAACGGAAAAGGCCTGGAGCACGCCGGAATGCACGGAGGTGCCGCTGGAAATGCCGGCGATCGAGTCGGGGCACCACGCCATCCTGCGGAACTTCTGCCGTCACCTGCTCCACGGCGAACCGCTTGTGTCGCCCGGCGAGGACGGCCTTGCGCCCCTGGAATTGGCCAACGCGGCCTATCTCTCCTCGCATCTCGGCAAGCCCGTCAAGCTTCCGTTGAACCGGAAAGCCTACGACAGGTTCCTGGCCCGCAAGCGGGCGGGATCCACCTCCGTCAAAACCGTTCAAAACGAGCGGCGCGAAACCGATCCCCGCCTCGAAAAAACGAAATCATAAGGATGCCGCCATGAGTGTCAGCGTTACGCCTCAGCCTCAAGCACGCGTAAAAGGGGACCGAGTCCGATTGGGCGTGATCGGGGTCGGCTTCATGGGCCATACCCATTGCGCCGATATGCACAAGGTGTCGGAAGTCACGCTCACCGCCGTTTGCGACGGCTACGAGCCCAATGCCCGCAAGGCGGGAGAGGAGTTTCAGGTTCCCGCCTTCACCCATCACCGCGAGCTGATCCGTTCCGGCCTATGCGATGCCGTCCTGATCTCCACGCCTCACCCCATTCGCCCCCCCATGGCGATCGATGCCATGAACGCCGGCCTTCATCTGCTGAGCGAAAAGCCTCTCGCGGAATGCGTCAGCGCCGCCGACCGCATGGTGCGCGCCGCCCGCGCCCGAAACGTGGCGTTCGCCGTCATGTTTCAGCGGCGCTTTGACCCCGTCTTTCGCGCGGCCCAACAGTGGATCGAGGCCGGCCGATTGGGCGAGCTCTGCCGCGCCACCATGATCTGCCTCGAATACCGGCCCCAGTCCTATTACCGGCAAGGCCAATGGCGCGCGACCTGGGTGGGAGAAGGCGGCGGCGTCATGATCAACCAGGCCCCGCATCTGATCGATCTCTTCATCCGTCTGGCCGGCATGCCCATCGAGGTGCTCGGCCGCTGTGAAACCCGCCTCCACAAAATCGAGACGGAGGACCACGCCGAGGCCATGCTCCGCTATCCCGGGGGAGCCACCGGCTATTTTATCTGCTCCACCAACGAATCCGCGCCGGGGCAAATGATCGAACTGTCCGGCACGCGCGGCAAGCTCTGCTATAGGGACGGCGTCCTCACCCTGCACGAGTTCAGCGAATCCGTTCCGAAATTCACCATGAACGCCGAACATGTATGGAGCGCGCCGGAGTGCCGCAATGTGACTCCCGAAATCCCCGCCGCGGAATGGGGCCATACGGACATCATCCGGAATTTCGCCCGCCACCTGCTCCACGGGGAACCCCTGGTTGCGCCCGGTGAAGAAGGCCTGCAGTCGCTGGAATTGGCCAATGCCGTCTGGCTGTCGTCCGACCTGGGGAAAGCGGTCAACCTGCCGCTCAGCCGCCGCGCCTACGACTCGTTCCTGGCCCGGAAACGCGCTCTCCCCCGCTAACCCGCCATGCGTAAAGCGTTCATCGGGTCGCTTTCAAAAAAGGATTCCATGACGGATACCCACGCCCATTTCCTGGAGCACGCGATCGCGGCGGGTTTGGAAGGCATGCGCCGGGCCGACGGCGGTCCATTCGGCGCCATTCTGGTGCGTGACGGGGCCATTCTTGCGCGGGGCTGGAATCGGGTTCTGGCCTCTCACGATCCCACGGCCCACGCGGAAATCGAGGCCATCCGCGCCGCCTGCGCCAGTCTGGGCCAATTTCATCTGACGGAGTGCCTGCTGTATGCCAGTTGCGAGCCCTGCCCCATGTGCCTGGGCGCCATCTACTGGGCGCGCATCAAGGGCGTTTTCTATGCCGCCACCCGGGCGGATGCGGCCGCCGCGGGTTTTGCCGACGAACGGCTTTACCGGGAACTCCCACTCCCGCCCGACGCCCGCTCGATTCCCTTCACCCGCATCCCCCTCCCCTCCGCTGAACAGGTTTTTGCCGAATACAACGCCCGCCCCGGGAAGGGCCTGTATTGAACCGCCCACACTCAGGAAGGTCTCGATCATGCTGAAAAAGAACGTCATGGCGTCCGCGCTTCGCGCATTGGGATCCCTGTTGCTCAAGCTCCGGTACCGGATCGAAGTCCGCGGCTTGGATGCCGTCATGGCCCGGGGAACCACCGGCATCCTGTTTCTCCCCAATCATCCCGCCCTCATCGATCCCGTCCTCCTGATTTCCATTCTGCACCGTCCCTTCAGTCCCTTTATCCTGGCGGACCGCGATCGCATCGAGACGCCCGTTCTCCGCGCGCTTGCCCGGCTGTTCGGCGCACTTCCCGTGCAAGATCTGGCGCGCCATGGCAACACCAAACGGCCCGAAGTGGAAAACGCCCTTCAGGAATGCATGGCGCATCACAAACGGGGCGAAAACCTTGTTTTTTATCCCGCCGGCCGGCTGTATCGAAGTCCCCGCGAAGAGTTGGGCGGCAACAGCGGCGCGGCCACGTTGTTGACTCGTTTCCCCAAGGCACGCGTCGTCCTGGTCCGTACCACTGGCCTCTGGGGGAGCGCCTTCAGCTATGCCTCGGGCGAAACGCCCACGTTGCGATCCGCCCTGCTCAAATCCCTCGGCGCCGCACTCGCCAGCCTGTTCGTATTCATCCCGCGGCGGAAGGTCATTCTGACGTTCGAAGAGCCGGCCTCGATTCCGCGCCGCGGCGACCGCCTGGCGCTGAACCGTTTCCTGGAAGCCTTCTATAACAAGGAGGCCCATCCGAACCTGTATATTCCCTATTCCCCGTGGGAAAGCGAAGGGGCCAAGCTTCGGCCCGAACCCGAACTGGGCCGGGTCACCACCGAGCGCGGAACGGAAATCCCCGCCATCACCCGCCACCAGGCGCTGGCCAAGCTCTCTGAAATTTGCGGCGTACCGGAAGACAAGATACACGACGACCAGTATCTCACCTCGGACCTTGGCCTCGACAGCCTGGCGCTCATGGAACTGGTGGCTTGGGCGGAAGCTGAATATGGCTACCAGATCGGGGAAGCGACGGAGATTCAAACCGTCGGCGACCTGCTCCTGGCCGTCTGCGGCAATACCCTGAGCGGCGAGGTGGCGCTGCTGCCGATTTCCAGAAGCTGGTTTCAAACGAACGCCCGCGACCTCCCCTGCAAGGTCATGGAAGGCCGCAACATTCCCGAGGTCTTCCTGAACCAGGCCCGCCGCGGGCCCGGCCGACCCGTCCTTGCGGACCAGGTCGCGGGCATCAAAACCTATCGCGACATCATCACCGCCATCCTGCTCCTGAAGCCGGAAATCGAAAAATGCAGAGCCCCTTACATCGGCATCATGCTGCCCTCCTCCGTCACCGCGTCCATCGTCTACCTGGCGACCCTTTTCGCCGGCAAGGTCCCGGTGATGGTCAACTGGACCGTCGGCATACGCAGCATGAAGTACGCGCTTGACCTGCTGGGCGTCCGCCATATCGTCACCTCCCAGCGCGTAGTCGAACGCCTCGAAACGCAATTCGGTCCCATGACCGAACTGGCCGATCGGTTGATTCGTCTTGAAGAATGGCGAACGCGGTTCACCCTGCCGAAAAAACTGGCGGCTTTCGGCCAGGCCTGCTTCTCCTGGAAGACGCTGGAACAGGTCAAGGTGCCCCAGACGGCCGTGGTGCTGTTCACCAGCGGCTCCGAGGCCATCCCCAAGGCCGTGCCCCTGACCCACGAAAACATCCTGTGCAACCTGAAGGCCGTGCTGAAAACCATCCGCCTCCTGCAAAGCGATATTCTTCTGGGCATGCTCCCCCCGTTCCATTCTTACGGATTGAACACCAACGTGGCGCTCCCCCTCTGCAGCGGCCTGCCGTGCGTTTACCATTCCAACCCCACGGAAGCCATGCACCTGGCCAAACTGACCGGCGCCTACGGCGTCACCATCATGATTGGCACGCCCACCTTCCTGAACGGCATTATCCGCGTGGCCAGCGAACACGACCTGCGCACGTTGCGCCTGGTCATCACCGGCGCCGAAAAGTGCCCCGAGCATGTCTACGAAACCCTCGGCCGCCATTGGCCCTGGGTCAAGGTGCTCGAGGGTTACGGCATCACGGAATGCTCCCCCATCGTCTCGCTCAACGACGAAAACGACATCCGCCGAGGCGCCATCGGCAAGGTGCTGCCCGGCATCGAATACGCCCGTAAAAATCCGGAAAACGACGACCCCGCCGCCGCCGAGGCGCCCGGCATGCTGCTGGTCCGCGGCCCGTCCATATTCGGCGGCTACCTCCATTACCAGGGCCCCTCGCCGTTTCTGGACTGGCAGGGCAAGCGCTGGTACATGACCGGCGACCTGGTCACCGAACTGCCCGGCGGCGTGCTCAAGTTCGCCGGACGACTCAAGCGCTTCATCAAACTCGGCGGCGAGATGATCTCCCTGCCGGCCATCGAGGATGTGCTGGCCGCCGCATTCGTCAAACCCGATGAAAAAGGCCCCGTCCTGGCCGTGGAAAGCACGCCCGCGGAACTGAATCCTGAAATCGTGTTGTTCCTGGCAAGCGGAAAAGCGATCACGCGCGAGCAGGCCAACGACCAGATCCGAAAAGCGGGCCTCTCCTCCCTTCACAACATCCGACACGTCATCCCAGTAGCCGAAATTCCGGTGCTGGGCACCGGCAAAACCCATTATCGCGCCCTGCGCGAACAACTCGCCCAGCCGCCCAGGAAAGGATAATCCCGCGGCATTTCGCCGCGGCGCAATCTATGAAAGGCCTCCTTCAGACGGGATCCCAACCCGTCACCCCGGGCGGATATCGTGAACTCTGGCAAGTCGCGTATCCGCTGGTTCTCAGCACTTCCAGCATGACGTTCATGCAGTTCGCCGACCGCCTTTTCCTGGCCCGGCACAGCATGACCGACATTCAGGCGGCTCTGCCCGCCGGCGTCATTGCGTTCACGCTCACCAGCGGCTTCATGGCCCTCTGCGGTTTCGTCAACACCTTCGTGGCCCAATACCATGGCGCCAACGCTCCCCGCGCCTGCTCCCGCGTCACCGCCCAGGCGGTCTTCCTCGCTCTCCTGAGCTGGCCGCTCATGCTCGCCTTGCTGCCGGTCGGAACCTGGATTCTTCGGCTCAGCAACCACCCGCCCGCCATCCTCGCGGCGGAACTCGCCTATTTCCGCCCGCTCATGTGGGGCAGCCTCGCCATCCCGCTCGGCGCCGCGATCAGCGGCTTCTACACCGGGCGCGGCGACACCCTGACCAACATGGCGGCCATCCTGGCGGGCAATCTGGCCAACATCCTTCTCGATTACGCCTGGATTTTTGGCCGTTGGGGTTTCCCCGAATGGGGCATCGCCGGCGCCGCCTGGGCTACCGTCGTGTCCAGTTTCATCCCCCCCTTTCTGCTTTTCCTCCATTACTTCGCCCTCCCCCGCATGCGCCTCGTCCATGCCACCTGGACCGAGTTCCGCCCTGACCGCGCGTTGACCGTTCGCCTCCTGCGTTTCGGCATCCCCTCGGCGCTCCACTTCATCCTCGATATCTCCGGCTTCTCTTTCTTTGTCCTCCTGATCGGCCGCCTCGGCGGCGTCGAACTGACGGCCAGCAACATCGCCTTCAGCATCAACCATCTTTCCTTCATGCCGCTCGTCGGGCTCGGCGTCGCCGCCTCCACCGTGGTCGGCCAATACCAAGGCCGCGGCGATTCCCGCACCGCCGAAAAAGCCGGCTGGACCGCCATGAAAATGGCCTGGTCCTATGCCGCCGCCGCCGGCCTGTTGTTCATTCTCTTTCCCCGCCCCCTGTTCCTGTTGTTCGCCGAAAAATGGGACCCGCCCAGCATGGCCGCGGTCATGCCCCTCGCCACGCGCCTCATGGCCGGCGTCGCCATCTGGGGCCTCATGGACACCGCCAACATCGTTTTCTCCGGCGCCCTGAAAGGCGCGGGCGACACCCGGTTCGTCATGCTCTGGTCCATGCTCATGTGCTGGGGTTTCTGGATCACCGGCGAACTGGTCATCCTGCTCTGGTTCAAGGCCGGGCTGATGCCCGCCTGGATCTGGCTCACCCTCTACGTCATGCTCCTCGGCGCCGGGTTCCTCTGGCGGTTCAAGCGCGGCCGATGGAAAACCATCCGCGTGATCGAGCACGAAATCCCGCCCCTCCCCGCCTATGGCGCCGTCGACGCCCTCGGCATCGTCGAATAAACCCAGAAAAAAACTTGACGGAACACCGGAAAGACGGGACTCTTTACGCGAAACAACCATTGATCCAAGGAGGCTTCAACCATGTTGCGCAAAGTATGCCTGATCGCTCTCGCCACCGCTCTCGCCATCCCCGCCTTCGGCGCCGTCATCCGGGCCGATGCCTACGATCTGCGCCTCGACCTGCAGACCGAAACCGATCCGGACGCCTACGCTTTTCCCCCGATCTCGGCCTCGCTCGGTTATTTTGCCGCCGATAACGTCGAAGTCGGCGGACTCATCGGCATCCGCAACGCCGATTGGGACTGCTTCTGGAAAAACGGCAACGTCTGGGAACTCGCGCTCTTCGGCGAATACCACTTCGACGTGGACTTCAACTTTCACCCCCTCGTGGGCGCGCGTTTGTCCATGCTCGACGGGGAAGAGGAAAGCGACACCGCCTACCAGCTTTTCCTCTACGGCGGCGGCAAGATATTCCTGAACGAAAACGTGGCGCTCGTCCTCAATGCCGGCATGGCCTTCGCCAATGAGGACATATTCGACGTGAAGCGAACCAACGTGGCGAAGGATAAATCGACCACCCGCGGCGATGCGACCGCGCTGCTTTTGGATATCGGCCTTCGCTATTTCTTCTAAACCGCCACTCAATCGATAACAACAAAACGGGGCGCTTTTCAGCGCCCCGTTTGTTTTTCACCCACGCGATCCCGTGCCGGTTATTCCGGATCCTCCGCCAGGGCCGGCATCACGGCGTCCTTCCCGATCATGGGAAGAACCCGGTCGCTCACCGGGTGATCCACCGGCCGCACATAGATGTCCACGCGCCGGTTCTTCGGATTCCCGCTGATCGGATCGTTCGGATAGGCCGGCTTGTCGAACCCGTAGCCGACCGCCGTCATGCGCTCGTTGGCAATCTGGTGTTTCTCGTTCAGGTATTTCATCACCGCGTTCGCGCGACGCTTGGACAAGTCGCGGTTATACTGGGCCCGGGACCCCTTCAGTTTGTCCGCGTGCCCCTCGATTTTGGCCGTGGCGCCCGGATGCTCCCGCGTCATGGTCTTGCCGCCGACGATGTCCAAATCGTCAAAGTAGACCGGCTTGATGATGTCCTTGTCTAAATCGAAATTGAGGTTCAGGGAAAACCGGATGAGATCATCCGGCTTGAACAGCGGATCCGTGCCGTCTTCAATCACCTCATGTCCGTCCGTCACACCGCCCTTGTCCGTGTCCGGATCCAGCGGATTCGTCTTGACCACGAGCACCTCCGCGCCATCCTTCAGCAGATCCTTGTCCGTGTCCGGATCCAGCGGATCGGTCTTGTAGCCATAGAACGCCTTGACCTCTTCATAATCCGTCAACCCGTCCCCGTCGGTGTCCGGGTTGTGGGGATCCGACCCATACAGGCCCGTTTCCTCCGCGTCGGTCAAGCCGTCCGCGTCGCTGTCCGTCGCGCCGCCCGCCACCATGAACTTGGGGGGAATCTTGGCGCCCCACGTCCAGCATAGCCCGCCTTCGACCAGGGCGTTGGCTTCGCTGTCCTTGCTCAGCCCTCCCAGCGTCATCCGCGCATCCAGCCGAATCGCCCACTCCTCGTCGAAATGATAAAGCGCGCCGCCGCCGATACGCAACGCCACATCGGTGTCCTCGCCGTTCTTTTGATCGTCGCCGAACATCACCGCGTGCACGCCCGCGGCGACGAAAGGATCGAACCGCTGCCAGCGAGTGAGATGGAAAATCGCTTCCGCGCCCGCTCCCATCAACCAGGTGGAACTCCAGTCCGGTCTTTCCAGGCGGTTATCCGGCACGTTGGCGTCCAAGGAGGGGGCCAGAAACAGGGTTCCAGACAGGTCCACGCGCTCGTTCAACTCGTAGCTGACGCGCCCCTGCAGGTAAAAGCCGTCCTTGGTCCATTGATCCCCCTCGAAGTTGATATAACCCGGGCCTGCGCTGACCGTCCAGGGGAAGGTCTCGGCCGGTTCCATCGTCGTGGGAGCCGCCTGGGTTTGCGCGGCGATTCCAACCATGACGCCCAACAGGACCGTTGTACCCGTGACTTTCATTGCGTGTTTCATAAAGGCGCTCCTAATTCCAAATCCACCGTTAAAAACTTACCGGACCATACCAGATCGGACATGAAAAACAAATCAGAAATTTAGCGCGGCAAAGTCCGCCGGCGCAACCGCATCGGCACCTCCGCGTTATAGGCGTCGAAAAAGGCGGTCTCATCCGAAGCCTCCCGCAGCCAGCCATGCCGCCGCAGGGAAAGCGCCACGGGCTCCAGATCGCCAAATGCGACCCGCGCCGGAAGCCAGGGAAACCGCCGCAACCCCTCCAGGTCGGTGACCCAGAATTTCAACGGGCCTTCCAACGAACAGAGAATGTTGGCGTCCTTTAAATCACGGTTTCCGAACCGGTTTCGATGCAACGCCGCCACCAATCGGCCCCACGCGGCAAGTGTTTCATGCCGGCCCTCGGGATCGCCGACGAAGCGGTCGAGGCGGCGGGTCAGCAGTTCCGTGCCGGTGATTTCCCGGGTCAGCAGGTAATCGCGCACCCGCAACCCCCTCTCCCGCCTCACGGCCCAGGCCACCGGCTCATGCGTCGGCACGCCGCAGGCCAGAAGCGCCAGCGACCGGCGGGCCAACAAGCGGGCTGTCGACGGCCGCAGCCCGAACGCCAGCCGCGACCTTTTCGGCCGGGGCCCCGCCTCCTTGAGCACCAGGCCGCCCGCGGCCGCGACAAACCGGTTGGCCGTTGTCTGCAGATACCGCACCGGTTCCCCCTCGCCCACCGGGAAAAACCGGTCCAGCCAGGCGCGAACCTGTTCCGCATTCCGCGTCTCCACCTGCCAGACCAATCCTTTGTACGCCAATCGCATCCAACCTCCATCCAAACCGGTTTCCGTTTAAAACACGAACGGCTTTTTATTCATTCTTCGTAGCGTAATGCATCCATGGGGGCGGGACAAGAGTTGTGTGAGGGGATAAAACGGTCTGGCGTTACTTCCTCGCCGGCCCAGAGGATGCGCAGGCGAACGCCCCAGGTCAGTCCCCCGTTGGGCCCGAACGCCAACAGCACGTCATGGTCGCCCGCCTCCGACTGGAACGCCAGCCCTGCCTCGACCGACCAGGGCGGTGTTCCCTGGGGGTAGAAGAAGAGAAGGCGCCCATCCAGCCAAGCTTTGACCGGGCCGTCATACCCCAGATCGACGCAGACCCGCGTACGGTCGGAACTCCGAAAACGCGCCATCTGGTAGACAACGGCGTTCCCGGCCGCCCCTTTCAACCGGTCCAGGTTGACGGCGGCAAAATCCCTCGGGATCCGATGCGGCGTCAACCGAAGCGCGCTCGTGTCGGCAGGTGCCTGCAGCGACTCCCATGTCCCGGCCAACTCCAGCACCGGGCTGACCCGCCAATCCTGCACCTCGGGCGACATCCGGATCGGTTGGACCCGGCTCACGGTAATCACGGCGTCCCCGCCGCACGCGACCGGCGCCGCGCCAATCAGCGTCGGCGCCTCATGCGACCAGTGCTCGTCCAGGACAATCTCAAGGTTGCCCTCGGCATCGGGACGCACCGTGCGGCCATCCAGATACATCGCGGCGGCCGGACGTCCAGGCGGCACCCGGATGCGAACCTTCAGCCGGCAATCGACTGTCTCGCGCCAGAAATAAGTTCTCGTCTCTTCCGTCATCCGCATCGTCCGGCCAGCCAGCACGCCATCCACCGAAAAATCGATAGTCCCGGACGGCTTCGCCGCGCCCGCCACCCGGAGCGACCATTCGGATGTCCCCGCGGGAACGTCCGTCAGCGCCAGGATGCCATGGAGATTGCCCGACCACCCGTCCCGCACCGGTATCCAACGGCTCCCGGGTGACGATTCGACAGCCCGGCCCCCCCGCTCCGGATCCAACGGAAGGCGCCAGACCGCCAGGGGCAGGAGATTGATTTTCACGGGCGAAACAATCCGCGCCGTCACTCGCACGCCCCCGGAATCAGGGGTCCGCTCGATATCAACCGTCACCCCGCGCAGATCGGTCTGGCGCGGCACGCAGGCCTGGGGGTTGACCGTGGCGGCAATCGTTTCAGGCGGCACCAAACCGTAAGGATCCCGAAACGTTTGCTGGTCGGCCCATTCCGGGTTCTGCCACGGAACCGTATGGTCCCAGAGGAATTGCGGCAGGACCTCCCCGTCTTTATGCAGGCTATGGAACTCCCGGTTGACGAGTTCGATCCGGTCTGGAATCCGGGCGGGTTTGCTGCCCCCCCGTATGCCGAGCATGGTATCCGGCTGGAAATAGACATGCTCCGGCTGAACCGGATACTGGCGCTGGTAGAAATCGGCGATGTCCGCGGCCGAGGCGAACACGACCTTGCCCTCCCCGGCGCGCCGGACCATGTAATGGACGCTGTCTTCGTTCGCTTTCCGAGATTCGGGACAGTTGTAAAAATTCTCCAGCCCCACGGTCACAAACACCGGCTCGGGGTTGTTCCGGGCATCCTGAATCCAACCGTCCAGGGCCGCGTTGAACCGGTGGACATTGGACCCGACGCCCGGCAGCCGCCAATACCGGATTTGCCCCGTGCAGTTGGTGGGGCATCCATCGAAGCACATGATGTCATAGCAGCGGCTGCTGGAAGACGTGCCCATGGAGAAGGCCACCAGCGATCGGCCGGCCGCAACTTTTCTAAAATCATCGGCAGCCGGATAGTAGGGGGAAATCGGACAACCGACGTGGTTGATCTGCCAGTCGGACGGAGAAACGCCATCCAGCCAGTTCTGCCAGACGCACAGGGAATTCAGGGCCTTGAATCCAAGCTCGGCTAGCAAGCCGAACGTGCCGTGGCCGGGCGTATACGAGGCGAGAATTTCCAGCTCCTTCAAACCCAGCAGGCGCCATAACTCCTGAAGCTGTCGGATCGCCCGCCGCTGCGCCTCCAGCGGCACCTTGAACAAGTTCTTGTCCGAGATGCCCGGAAACAAACCGTCGGCGTTGCAGACCGGCGTCAGGCGGTCGCCAAAATGAAAAGCGTCCCGGGCATACGGTTTCATCGACTCGACGACCTTTTCAGGGGGCATTCCGAGCCCCGAATCCACCCAGTGATCCGCGGGCAGATCGTATTGATGGATTTCGCGATCGAGCCTCGGGACATTGGCGCCGCCCCAGAGCGTGACGACTACCTGGCCGGTCTCCACCACGCCCAGGATCCGGCTCAGGCGGTGCTCCCCGGTCCTCCAGACAAAACGCCAGTTGCCGGAGCGATCCGCAACCAGTTGGCACGCCGCACGCCATTCCGTTTCGCCCGCTTTCTGCCAGTCGACCCGGAGAGCGCGGGGTTGATCGGGAGCTTTGCCGAGATAATCGGCTTCCACGGTCAGCCGGCCATCGGGCGGAGTCGTGCACTGGGCGGACAACCGCACCGAAACGGATTCCCCGGCACGCACCAAACCCGGTTCGATCCGCATGTCCAAGGGCGGCAGACCGAAGAGATTGGCGTGCAGGTGGGAGACGAAATCGCTCATGCTGCCGGGATGTCCTTTGCTCGCTCGTGACTTTGTTTTTCGATTAAAGCGCGAGCCCTCCCGCCTGTCAAGCGAATGAACGGCGGGTCGGCGCGGTGGCCGCGGGTATGCGCTTGACGAAACATGCCCATGCCCGTAAGGTAAGTTGGTGTCACGGTCATAAAAGGCAACCCGAGGAACAACCGCCCATGCCCGACAAGGAAATCCTGCGTTTCGACAGCCTCGATCCGTACCTGCTTTTGAAAAACGGCAACTACCTCTACAAGGTGCCGTTCCACGGCGGCTGGGCCGTGCTCAAGGTCTATTTCGGCAGCCGCAGCACGCTCGGGTGTCTCCAAAAAAGCTTCAACAACGTGGTCCTGGGCGGCCAGACCTCCTACATGCCCCGGACCCGGCTGATCAACGAACAACGGTCCTTGCGTGTCTGGCGGGAGGCCGGATTACGCGTCTTCAACTGCTATGAAAACGTGGAAGTCTCGGGCCTCCCCCGGGGCGGATACGCCCTCTACGAATACGTCCCCGGCCGCAATTTCCACAAGTACCTCCCCGACGAAACCGTGCCCATCGAGGAACGGCTCCGCTGGTACCGCATCTTCCTGAAGCAGTGGCACCAGCGCCACGCCCTCGCCGTGCAAACCCACGACCCCCTGCTCATCCATGAAAACGGGGACATCAAACATGTCATGCTTTACGACAACGAACTGTATTGGTTCGACTTCGAAATGGTTTTCCGTTCGGGCGCCCATATCGAGGAACTGGTGGCTCGTGAAATCCTCGCCTACCTTCGAACCCTGGCCCATTTCCTCCCGAAGGAGCGGTTCGATCTGTTTTTCCGGGAAACGATGGAGGGGTACCCCGGCCGGGCTTTCCTGGAGGCCGCCCATCCCTACATGTTCCGAAACCGGAATCTTCTGGTCCGCTTCGGCCGCTGGGTGGATTACACCTTCCGCAAGCGCGCCCGCAAGCCCCTCTCCAAGTATCGCCTGGCCCTGATGGTCCGGGATTACCTCGCCGCCCATCCGCAGCGGGCCTGACATGCCTTCCCCACGCGACCAACTCGCCCGCCTTCTCGGCGCCTTCGCGCCACGGCTGATGGATGCCAGCGCGCGGGGGGCCGGCTGGAACAGCGTCTGGCAAATCGAGATAAAGGGCGCATCCCGGGTGCTCAAGGTCTATGGCCGTCGCCGCGGGATCCTTCGGGAATGGATGACCGACCTTGCCCAGCGTCTCGGAGGACGAACGCCCTACACCGCCGCGGCCCGCCGCGAGACGGAAACCCGCTGTCTGCGCCTCTGGCGCGAAGCCGGTTTCGATGTCCCCGGGCTGGTCGATCCGCCGCCGGATTTCCCGAAACTCCCCGCCCCGTTTCTCCTGATGGAATACATTCCCGGTGCCTCCCTGGCCAACGCGCTGGGGGATCCCGCCATGGCGGAGAAGGAAAGAACGGCTCTCTGGCGCCGTTGCGCGGCGGCCTGGGGCGCCCGTCATGCGGCGGCTCTCACCCGACGGGAACCCGCCCTCCTGCAGGAGCATCCGGCCTTGGATCACGTGCTGGTGTCAGGAAACCGGTTGGTCACGTTTGACCTGGAAGTGACCTACACAGATGACGGAAACGTTCCCGACCGGATCGCGGCGGAACTCGCCGGGCTGGTGCGCTCGCTATTCAAGAGCCTTCCCCCCGCGGAGGCCCGGCGTTTGCTGCGCGAGTGGGTGTCCGCGTATCCCACGCGCGCCCGGCTGGAAGCGGTGTATCCGGCGCTCTTTGCGAATGCGTCGCCGATGAGGCGCCTGTTTCACGCCCTGGACCGGATTTTTTTACGAAAGGCTGGCGGCATGGACAAATATGCGGCCGCGCGGCTGCTGCGGGAAGCCCTGACCGAAAAAAAATGAGCGCGGATTGAATCCGCGCCCATATGACTTCCTGATGATCCGCTCAGGCCTTGTCGTCTTCCTTCTTCGCCTCGGTTTTCCCCTCGGCGGACGGTTCGCCGGTTTTCTTCGCCTTTTTGGCCACGGGAATGAAATTGATCCATTCCAGGTAGGCCATTTCCGCGCCATCACCGGGCCGCTGCCCGATGCGGACGATGCGGGTGTAACCGCCCTTGCGATCCTTGAACACGGGCGCCACCTCGTTGAAGAGCTGGGCCACGCGATCGGACCGGCGCAGCGTCGCAATCGCCTGGCGGCGCGCATGCAGCGTGCCGGCCTTGGCCAAAGTCACCATTTTTTCGGCCAGGGAACGGGCCAGCTTGGCCTTCGGCGCCGTGGTCCGGATGCGCCGGGCCGCGATCAGATTGCTCACAAGCGAGGCGAGCAACGCTTCCCGATGCGCCGCGCTCCGCCCCAATTTGGTCGTTTTTCGCAAATGTCTCATAGTTGAACCTGTCTGCTACTTTATCTCGGGCTGCGGCTCTTCCACCGCCGCCGGCTTCAACAGTTCCGGGTCGAGCTTCATGCCGAGGGAGAGCCCCAGTTCCTGAAGCTTGGCCTTGATCTCGTTAAGCGATTTCTTGCCGAAATTGCGGTACCGCAGCATCTCCTGCTCGGTCTTCTGGGCCAGTTCGCCCACCGTGGTGATGTTTGCGTTGTTGAGGCAGTTCGCCGCCCGCACGCTCAGTTCGATCTCGTTCACGCTCATGCCGAGCACCCGGTGGAGCTTCTCGCGCTCCGCGTCGGCGCGCAGTTCCGTCTCCTCGAATTCGATCACCTGGTTGCTGAAATTAACGAACACATCCAGGTGGTGGCGCAGAATGCCGGACGAGATCGTTAACGCGTCGTCGGGCGTCACGCGGCCGTCCGTCCAGACCTCGATCACCAGTTTGTCGTAGTCCGTGCGCTGACCCACGCGGGTGTTTTCCACCGCGAAATTGACGCGGCGAACGGGGGAGAAGATCGAATCGACCGGAATGCGGCCGATCTCCTGCTCCTCTTTCTTGTTCCAGTCGGCGGGGCAGAAGCCGCGGCCGACGCGGACCTCCATCTCGATCGCCAGCGCGCCGTCATCGGCCAGGGTGGCGATATGGAGCGAGGGGTTCAGGATCTCCACCTTGCCGTCCGTAGTGATGTCCCCGGCCTTTACCTCGCCGGCGCCCTTTTTCTTCAGGGTCAGCACGTGGCTTTCCCGGCTGAAGTTCTTGATGAGCACCTTCTTGAGGTTCAGGATGATGTCGGTGACGTCCTCCACCACGCCCGGAATGGCGCAGAACTCGTGCGGCACCTTGTCGATCTTGACCGCCGAGATGGCGGCGCCTTCGAGCGACGAGAGCAACACGCGGCGGAGGGAATTCCCCAGCGTCCGTCCATACCCCGCTTCCAGCGGTTCGGCGATGAACTTCGCATAGGTGGGAGTGGCGCTGGCCTCATCCTTCACCAGCCGCTTCGGCATTTCGAATCGACTTAATCTTACTGGCATTGCTTGAACCCTTCCCACGGTCGGGGGTTGAGCCCCGCTATCCTTACTTCGAGTATAGTTCGACCACAAGCTGTTCGTTCACAAACGGCGCGATCTCCTCGCGCGTCGGCGGACGCAGCACCTCGCCCGTGAAATGTTCCTTGTCCAGCAACATCCACGGCGGGACCTGGTGACCGCGCGCCTCGGCGGTGTCCATGACCCCCTTCACCATCTCGCGGCTCGCCTCGATGACCTGGACCTTCGAGCCGGCCTTGATCTGCATGGAGGGAATGTTGGCCGTGCGGCCGTTCACCTTCACGTGACGGTGCAGCACGAACTGCCGGGCCGCGCTCCGGGAAGCCGCGAAACCGAGCCGGTACACGATGTTGTCCAGCCTCATTTCGAGCAGTTGCAGCAGGGTCTCGCCCGTCACGCCGCGTTTCTGCAGAGCGCGCTGGAAGAAGAGCCGGAACTGGCCTTCCTGCAGCCCATAAAAGCGTTTCAGCCGCTGCTTTTCACGCAACTGCTGCCCGTAATCCGAAAGCTTGCGGCCCCGGGCGCCGTGCATGCCGGGAGCGGGGCGTTTGCGCTCCGCCACGGGGCATTTCGCCATGTAGCACCGGCTGCCCTTGAGGAACAGCTTCATTCCCTCCCTGCGGCAAAGCCGGCAGGACGGTCCAATATATCTGCCCATCCGAATGTCTCCTGTTTCCGTTCCGCAACTGAGATCGTTAGACGCGCCGGCGCTTCCGGGGACGGCAGCCGTTATGCGGCATGGGCGTCAAATCCTTGATCAGCGTCACCGTCAGGCCCGTCGCCTGCAACGCGCGAATCGCCGACTCGCGCCCCGCGCCGGGGCCCTGCACCCGCACTTCCACTTCCGACATGCCCTTGGACACCGCCACCCGGGCCGCTTCCTGCCCGACCACGGTGGCCGCAAAGGCCGTGCTTTTTCGGGAGCCCTTGAACCCCGCCCGACCGGCGCTGCTCCAGGAGATCACGCCCCCGTGCGGATCGGAGATCGAGACCACCGTGTTGTTGAACGAAGCCAGAATATGGGCGATCCCCGTGGATACGCCGCGAAAGGCGCTCTTGCGCACCCGAACCGGTTCCTTCTTCTCGCCGCCGGCCTCAGGAGAGGCGGCCTCCGCCGCGGGTGTCACCGGAGCGGTTCCCGCCGCCAGAGGTTCCTGGGCTTCCTGCTCTTTCTTTTCGTCTGCCATGCGATGTCCTGTCCGTTGCTTTCGGTTTTCCTAATCCTTCTTGGCGGCGGACCGGGCTTCCTTGCCCCGGATCGCACCCACCGTGCGCCGCGGGCCCTTCCGCGTCCGCGCGTTGGTGCTCGTGCGCTGCCCGCGAACCGGCAATCCGCGTTTATGGCGGTTGCCGCGATAACTGCCGATGCTGATCAGGCGTCGAATGTTCTGCGCCACTTCGCGCCGCAAATCGCCTTCCGTGCGAAACGCCGTCTGCAAAACTCCAGAAATGCGGTTGATTTCCTCGTCACTCAGCTCGTCCGCTTTTTTGGCCGGATCCAGCTTGGCCTTCGCAACAATGTCTTTCGAGCGGGTCGGCCCGATCCCGTAGATATAACGCAAGGCGAATTCAATCCGCTTCTTGCCAGGTATGTCCACGCCCAGTATTCTCGGCATCGCTCTGCTCCTTTAACCCTGTCGCTGTTTATGGCGCGGATTGGTGCAGGTGATGCGCACCACGCCCTTGCGGCGCAACACTTTGCAGCGCTCACAAATCCGCTTGACCGAACTTCTGACTTTCATGCCTGCTCTCCTGAAAAAACCAAAGGCGAATTTTTTATCAAATTCGTCCTCCCGTGTCCAGCCTATTCGCTATTTTCCGCTCTCCGGGGTCAGCACCTCCGCCTCGCCGTCCCGGACCGCCACCGTATGCTCAAAATGAACCGAAGGCAGCCGGTCATGCGTCCGCACCGTCCAGCCGTCCTCCATCACATCCACCTCGCACGTGCCCATGTTGACCATCGGCTCGATCGCCAGCATCAGGCCCGCCTTCAAAGGCACCCGCCGCCCCGGCGACACGAAGTTCGGAACCTGGGGCTCCTCGTGCATCCGCCGGCCGATCCCGTGCCCCACGAACTGGCGCACCACCGAAAACCCCTGCGCCTCAACCGTCGTCTGCACGGCCCGGGAAATGTCGGACACGGCATTTCCCGTTCGCGCCGCCGCAATCCCCGCCGCCAGCGCTTCCGCCCCCACCGCCGCCAGCCGGCGCACCTGGGGATCCGTCACGCCCACCAGCACCGTCCTCGCGCAATCGCCGACGTATCCCTCCAGCCGCACGCCCACATCCAGGCTGACCACGTCGCCCGGCATGATCCGCCGCGGCCCCGGAATTCCATGCACCACCTCATCGTTGATCGACAGGCAGATGCCGCCCGGATACCCGTGATACCCGCGAAACGCGCTTTCCCCACCCCCGGCGCGGATCAACTCGTCCGCATAGGCCTCCAGCTCGCGGGTCGTCACGCCGGGCGCCATCGCCTCCGCCACGCGATCGCGGACCTGCGCGGCAAGCCTCCCGCTCCGCCGCATCCCCTCCAGTTCCCGCTCGTGGCTCGCGATCATGTCAACCCCAGAGTGGCGCTCACGCCGTCCTCGCTCTGCGAAGGCGTCCCCGTCCCGTCCACCGCGCGAAATACCCCGCGCGCCTGGTAATACGGGGCAAGTTCCGCCATCTGCCGGTCATACACCGCCAACCGCCGCTGGATCGCCTCATCCCGGTCATCGGCCCGCAATTGCAGCGCGCCGCCGCATCGATCACAGACGCCCGGCTTCCGAGGCTGGATATAATCGACATGGTAACCGGCGCCGCACGAGCCGCACAGCCGCCGCCCAGCCAGCCGCCGCATCACCACACGGACCGGAGCCTGCAACTCAATCACCGCTTCCACCCGCGCCCCCCGCTCCGCCAACGCGGCGTCCAGCAGTCTCGCCTGGACCAGCGTCCTCGGAAAACCATCCAGCAAAATGTTCCCATTCCCGAGCCGGTCGAGTTGTTCGTTCACCAGCGCCACGATCACATCGTCCGGCACCAGTTCGCCCCGGGAGATGAAGAGGTCCGCCTGACGGCCAAGCGCGGTCTTCTGCCGAATGGCCTCCCGCAACAGACTTCCGGTCGATATATGCCGAAACCCCATCCGGGCCGCCAGCCGTTCCGAAACCGTGCCCTTGCCGACTCCGGGCGGGCCCATGAGCAGGATGACTCTCATGCCCCTCCGCTCTACCGGCGACCGTGCAGCTTGCCCTTGGTCAGGAAGCCGTCATAGTGCCGCATCAACAGGTGCGATTCCACCTGCCGCATCGTGTCGAGCATGACGCCCACCACGATCAGCAGGCTCGTGCCGCCGAACAGCGAGGACATAATGAACGGCACTTCGAAAATCGTATACAGCAGGGTGGGAATGACCGCAATCACGGTCAGGAAGAGCGCCCCCGCCAGGGTGATCCGCGTCATCGTGAAATCCAAAAACTCCGCCGTCGGCCGGCCCGGCCGGATCCCCGGCACATAGCCCCCGTATTTTTTCAGATCATCCGCGATCCGCACCGGGTTGAACTGTGTGGATACCCAGAAATAGGAGAAAAACAGGATCATCAAGCCGAACAGGACCAGATAGACGTGGGACTCCCGCGACAGCAGCTCCCCGATCTCCCGGGTCAGCTCGAACTTGCGGAACAGCGCCGCCGGAAACATCAGGATCGCCTGGGCAAAGATGATCGGCATGACGCCCGAGTAGTTGATCCGAAGCGGCATGTAGGTGTTCTGCCCGCCGTACACCTTCCGCCCCACCACCCGCTTCGCGTACTGAATCGGAATTTTCCGCTGCCCCTGCGTCAGGGCGATCGTGCCCATGATCACCAGGAACAGCATGATCAGCAGCGTGCCCATCATAAAAATATTATACTGGTTGGCGAACAGGTGGCCCGCCACCCGGATCGCGGTCGGAATGCGGCTCACGATGCCGATCGTAATGATCAGCGAGATGCCGTTGCCGATGCCCCGTGCCGTGATCTGCTCGCCCAGCCACATGACCAGCATCGTGCCGGTCGTCATGGTCAGCACGGTCATCAGGCGGAACGCCAGCCCCTTGCGGATCACCAGTTCCTCGTTGATCCCGAGCGCCTGCGGATTCTCGATCGCCGTGGCCATGAAAAACGCCTGCACGAGACAGAGGCACAGGGTGAGGTATCGCGTGTACTGGGTGATCTTCTGCCGGCCGCTGTCGCCCTCGCGCACGAGTTTCTCGAGCGCGGGAATGACCGCCGTCATGAGCTGGATGATGATCGAGGCGCTGATGTAGGGCATGATGCCCAGCGCACCGATCGCGCAGTTGCTCAACGCGCCGCCGCTGAACATGTCCACCAGCCCCAACAGCCCGCCCCCGACGCGGCCCTCAACGTCCGCCACCAGTCGTTGCAAGGCGCCCGCATCCACGCCCGGAACGGGCACGATCGCCACGAGGCGCACGAGGAAGATCAGCCCGAGCGTATAGAGGATGCGCGTCCTCAACTCGGGAATTTTAAACGTGTTTTTAAAAGCCGATAACATGTGCCTGCGATGGTTGGTTGATCGTGTTTCCTGCGTTCCGGCGCTGCGGCCTGTTTACCGCGCCGCCACCTTCTCGCAAACGCCGCCCGCCTGCTCGATTTTCACTTTTGCCGACGCGCTGAACCCCTGCGCCTTCACCGTCAGCTTTTTGGTCAGTTCGCCCCCGCCGAGCAGTTTCACTCCCTGGCGCGCCCCCTTGACGATCCCGGTCTGGAGAAGCAACGCCAATGTCACTTCCGCGCCGCTGTCGAACCGCTCCAAATCCCCCACGTTCACGGGCGTCAGCGTCACCGGATTGGGCTTTGTGAAGCCGCGCTTCGGAACCCGGCGGATCAGCTTCATCTGACCGCCTTCGAAGCCCGGCTTATGCTTGTGGCCCGACCGCGCCATCTGTCCCTTGTGGCCGGCGCCGCTGGTCTTGCCCATACCGGACCCCATGCCGCGCCCCACGCGCTTCCGCGGTTTGCGGGCGCCCTTTTTGTTTTTCAATTCATGCAGCTTCATGGTCAATTCACGGCCTCCGGAGTGGCGGCGGGTCTCTTTTTCAAGTTGCGCATCCCCAGAACCTCGTCGGCGGGCCGAAGCTGTTCGAGCGCATTCATCGCGGCCTTCACCGCGTTCAGCTTGTTGCCGCTGCCGAACGACTTGGCCAGAATATCCCGGATGCCCGACAGTTCAATGACCGCGCGGACGCCGCCGCCCGCGATCACGCCCGTGCCGTGGGATGCCGGCTTTAGCAGCACGCGGCCGCCGTCGCACTTCCCTGTCACCTCGTGCGGAATCGTGGCATCCCGCATCGTGACGTGGAACATGCGCCGCCGGGCCGCCTCGCCGCCCTTGCGGATCGCGTCCGCCACTTCGTTGGCCTTGCCGAAACCGTAACCGACATTGCCCCGGCGGTCTCCCGCGACCACCACGGCGCTGAAACTGAAACGCCGGCCGCCTTTCACCACCTTGGCGCAACGGTTGATAAAAACCACGCGCTCTTCGCATTCGGCCTGGCCGTCCGCGCGCTCATTATTGATGATTCCCGTGTCCGTCGTCATCGTGTCACATGCTCCTTCGCGCTAAAACTTGAGACCGGCTTCGCGCGCCGCATCGGCCAGCGCCTTGATCCGCCCGTGGTACTGGAAGCCGCCGCGGTCGAACACGACCGCGTCGATCCCCTTCGCCTTCGCGGCCTCGGCCGCCCGCACGCCCGTTTCCTTGGCCAGGGCCGCGTTGAGCGCCTTCGCCCCCGCCGGCGAACAGGCCGACGCCAGCGTCCGCCCCGCCTGGTCGTCGATAAATTGGATGTAAATCCGCCTGTTGGACAGCATGACCGCCATGCGCGGCCGCTCGGCCGTTCCGTTCACCTTGCTGCGGATCCGCTCGTGCCGTTTGACCCGGGTCTCTTTTCTGGAAATTGCTTTCATGATCAGGCCACCGTCTTTCCGGCCTTGCGGCGAACATGTTCATTCACATACCGGACGCCCTTGCCCTTGTACGGTTCCGGCTTGTAGCAGGCGCGAACGCGCGCCGCGACCTCGCCCACCATCTGCTTGTGGGAGCCGCTGACCGTGATCCGGCTTTCCTTGACCGCGAACTGGATGCCCGCGGGCGCCTCGAACACCACCGGATGGGAATACCCGACCGTCAGGATGAGTTTTCCGCCCTGCACGACGGCCTTGAAGCCGACGCCCTGCAGTTCGAGTTCCTTGGAATAACCACCCGTCACCCCGGCGATCATGTTGGCCACCTGGGTGCGCGCCGTTCCGTGCAGGCCCCTGGCCTCCGGGTTATCGCCGGGATTTTCCAGCACCACGGTTTGGCCGTCCACCCGCGCGGTGATCGGCGAAGGCGCCGTAAAGGACAGTTCGTCCTTGGCCCCCTTCACCTTCACCTCGGCGCCCGTTACGGCCACCGTCACGCCGGCCGGAATCGGCACCGGCATTTTCCCTATTCTGGACATGTTCGTTCCTCGTTTCGCCCTTGGCGGCGGGTCGGCTTGCGTACGATCCGCCCCGGGCCGCTTACCACACCATGCACAACACTTCCCCGCCCACTTTCGCCTTGCGGGCCTCGCGATCCGTCACGATGCCGCCGGACGTGGTCAAAATCGCGATGCCCAAGCCGCCCAGAACCCGGGGCAGCTCCATCGCCGTCGTATACCGGCGCAAACCGGGCGTGCTCACACGGCGCAGGCCCGTGATGCACGGCTTCTTCCCATGGTAGTACTTCAGCGAGACCTTCAGCGTTTTCTTGGGGCCGTCCCCCTCCACCCCGTACTCCTCGATGTAGCCTTCCCGCTTCAGGATGCGGGCGATCTCGGCCTTCATCTTCGAGTGCTGCATTTCCACCGCTTTCAGCCCGGCCCGGTGGCCGTTTCGAATGCGCGTCAACATATCGGCAACAGGATCAGTCATAGTCGTTCTTTCCCCTCACCAACTGGCCTTGACACAACCCGGAATCTGGCCGTTGGACGCCAGCTCGCGAAAACAGATCCGGCAAACCTGAAACTTCCGGATAAAGCCATGCCTGCGGCCGCAGCGCTTGCAACGGTTGTAGGCGCGGGAACTGAACTTGGGCGGACGCCCCGCCTTCACTTCTAGACATATCTTAGCCAACGCCGGCCTCCCTTATGCTTGCTTCTCGCCAGACTTCGCGAACGGAAGCCCCAGCAGCGCCAGAAGCTGCTTGCAGTGTTCATCCGTCCGCGCCGTCGTCACGATCGTAATGTTCATGCCCTGGATCTGCTTCACGCCGTCCGGATCTATCTCCGGAAAAATCGTCTGCTCCGTCAGCCCCATCGAATAGTTCCCCCGGCTGTCGAATCCACGAGCCGGCACGCCACGGAAGTCGCGAATGCGGGGAAGCGCCAAGCTCGTCAGGCGCTCCAGGAAATCGTACATCCGCTCGCCTCGCAGGGTCACCTTCGCGCCCACGTTCATGCCCTGCCGGATTTTGAAATTCGAAATGCTCTTGCGCGACTTCGTCACCACGGGTTTCTGGCCGCTGATCATCGCGAGATCGCGGGTCAGCGCCTTCAGCGCGTCCTTGTCGATCGCCGCGTCAAATCCCATGTTGACAATGATCTTGTCCAGCCGCGGCACCTGCATGCGGTTCTTCAATCCCAGCCGCTTCTGCAACTCCGGCGCCACCGTCTTGCGATACGTCTCTTTCAGCAACATAGCTCCTCGATCCCGCGGCTACGCGTCGAACGCGTGCCCGCATTGCTTGCATTTCCGGACCCGGCCGCCGTCCACCCGGCTGACGCCCGCCCGCACGCCTTTTTTGCACTCCGGACAGAACAGCATGAGCTTGCACACCCCCATCGGCATCTCTTTTTCAATGATGCCCCCCTTCGGGTTGTCCTGGCTCTTGCGCGCGTGGCGCTTCATCAGGTTGAAGCCCTCCACGATCGCCCGCCCCTTCTCCGGCATCATTTGCAACACCTTGCCGGTGACCGCTTTGCCGGACTTGTCCATCGCGGCGTTCTTTCCGCTGATCGCCACCACCACGTCATTGCGCTTGATCTTCATGCCTAGACAACCTCCGGCGCCAGCGAAATGATTTTCATGAAGCTCTTCTCGCGCAATTCGCGCGCCACGGGGCCAAAGATGCGCGTCCCGAGCGGCTCGAGCTTGTCGTTGACCAGCACGGCCGCGTTCGAGTCGAACCGCACCGCGGTTCCGTCCGCCCGGCGGATCACCCGCTTCGTCCGCACAATGATCGCCTTGGAGGTCGACCCCTTCTTCACCAGTCCACCGGGTTGCGCTTCCTTCACGGAGACGCGGATCACGTCCCCGATGATCGCGCATCTCTTGCGCTGCCCGTACAGCCGGTAGCACTGCACGCGACGCGCGCCCGTGTTATCGGCCACTTCCAGTTCGGTCTGTTCCTGAATCATCTCATTCCACCGTTTAGTCGCGTTGGTTCTTGTCGACAACCGCCGTCAGGCGCCAGCGTTTCAGCTTGCTCAACGGCCGTGTTTCCGCGATGCGGACGGTGTCGCCGACGTGCGCCTCGCCTTTTTCGTCGTGCGCGTAAAAACGCTTGTGCTGGCGGATCACCTTGCCGTACAGCGGGTGCGGCCAGCGGCGCTCCACCTCCACGATCAGGGTCTTCGCCATCTTGTTGCTCACGACGCGCCCGACGCGCTCCTTGCGCACTTGCCTGTTTTTTGCGTCTTCAGCCATGCTCGTGTCCTCGGGGCTACGCCCGCTCCCCCTGGTTCATCAACGTCTGGATCCGGGCGATCTCCCGGCGCAGCGTCCGCAACCGCAACGGCTGCTCGATCTGCCCGGACGATTTCCGAAGCCTCAGGTTGAAAAGCTCCCGCTCGGTGTCGGCCAACTTGGCCCCAAGCTCGTCCTTCGATAACTCCCGCAACTGCTTCGCTTTCATTCGGATTCGTTCCTCTTCTTCCTCAGCCGTGCCGCGTCACGAACTTGGTCCGCAAGGGCAGCTTGGCCGCCGCCAGCCGGAGCGCTTCCTTGGCCAGCGGTTCCGGAACGCCGTCCATTTCAAACAAGATCATCCCGGGCCGCACCACGGACACCCAATATTCCGGTGCCCCCTTGCCTTTGCCCTGCCGCGTCTCCACCGGCTTTTTCGTGACCGGTTTGTCCGGGAATATGCGGACCCAGACCTTGCCTTTGCGCTTCATGTGACGGTTCATCGCCACACGGCAGGCCTCGATCACGACGCCTCGCACCCACGTGCGCTCCAGCGCCTTCAACCCGTATTCACCGAAGGCCAGCGTGCTTCCCGCCTGGGCGATCCCCGCGCGGTTGCCACGCTGGACCTTGCGGAACTTCACCCGACTAGGCATAAGCGCCATGGCTCTTCCCCTTCGCTTCCTTGTCCGTGTCCGCCTTGGGCCGGCAGATCCACACCTTGACGCCGATGGCCCCCGCCGTCGTCCGCGCTTCCGTAAACCCGTACTCGATGTTGGTCCGGAGCGTGTGCAGGGGAACGCGTCCCTCCTTGTACCACTCGCTGCGCGACAGTTCCGCGCCGCCCAGCCGACCCGAGACGCGCACCCGAATGCCGTCCACGCCCAGATCCATGGCCATCTTGATGGCCCGTTTCAGCGCCCGCCGAAACGACACCCGGCGTTCCAGTTGCACCGCGATGTTCTCCGCCACCAGTTGCGCATTCGTGTCCGGATTGCGCACCTCGCGAATCTCGATGTAAATTTCCTTGCCCGTTTTTTTGGACAGGTCCGTCCGGATCACTTCCAGATCCGCGCCCTTGCGCCCGATCACCACGCCCGGTCGAGCCGTGAAAATCGTGATCCGCACGCGATTCGCGTAGCGTTCGATCAGAATCTCGGAAACGGCCGCTTCTTTGAGGCGGTCCTTGATGAGCGTTCGGATCTCCTGATCCTCGTTCAGCAACTCGCCAAACTGCTTCTTGCCCGCGAACCAGCGTGACCGCCATTCCTTGGTCACCGCGATGCGAAACCCAACCGGATTTACCTTCTGACCCAATGTCTTGCTCCTTTCAGAACCAACCGGAAAACTAGACCCCGGCGTTTCCGTCCGTCACCGTGATCCGGATATGGCTGGTTCGCTTTCGGATCGGACTGGCCGACCCGCGCGAACGTGCCCAGAACCGACGGAACACCGGCCCTGGCATCACCACCGCCTCCTTCACCTTCAAATCCTCGACCGCGAGATTCGCGTTATGCTCCGCGTTCGCCACCGCCGATGCCAGCGTCTTGCCGATCAGCTTCGCGGCCTTCCGCATGCTGAACTGCGTAACCTTCAGAGCTTCCGCCACCGGCAAACCCTGGATCGCCTTCGCCAGGTCCATGGCCTTCGAAGGAGCAATCCGAACATATTTGGACAACGCTGTGACTTCCATAAAATCCGCTTTCCCTACTCTCCGTCCGTCACCACGACCAGTCTGTCGCCCGGCTCCGGATAGGGAGCCCCGGCAATCCGTTCCTCGATCACCGCGCCGGCCAACCGGCGCCGGACATCCACCACGCGCACCCGCGCCAACGGCCGATCCCCGCGCATGACCATCAGGACCAGCCCGGCCCTGACACCCTGCCGCGACCCGGCGTTCACCGCCACCAAACCCAACTCCCGGCTGACCTCCCGGACCCGGGCGCCGTCCGTCATCAGCGCCGTCATGGCATCTTCCGACGCACCGCCCAGCGCCTTCCCCTCTTCCCGCGCCCGCGCCGCGTCCACGTCGCTTTGCGCCGCCGCCAGGGCCGCCGACAAATAGCGGACCTGCCGCTCCAGCCGCTCGCGCTCCGGCTCGTCTTCACTCGGCGGGCCCGCCTGGATTGTCCAGACCGGCGTCAGCAGCCACACCGCCGCCAAGAATAAAAGCCAGCTATTCTGCACGACTTCCGCCCGCCCGTCAATCGCGATCTTCAGACCGCCCTTTTTTACTTCAACGCGATCGTCTTGTCGGTATGCACCCCGTGCTTGCGGAACACGCGGGTGGGCGCGAATTCGCCCAACCGATGCCCCACCATATTCTCCGTGATGTAGACCGAAATATGCTGCTTGCCGTTGTGCACGGCAAAGGTGTGCCCGATGAAATCCGGCACCACCATGGACCGGCGCGACCAGGTCTTGATCACGCGCTTCTCGCCGTTCTTGATCAGCCGCTCGACCTTCTTCAGCAGACTGTCGTCGACAAACGGCCCCTTTTTTAAAGAGCGTCCCATACGTTACTTTCTCCGGCTGACTATGAATTTCTCCGACGTCTTCCGTTTGTG
Organism: uncultured Verrucomicrobiota bacterium; assembly: GCA_964609905.1. Taxonomy (GTDB): domain Bacteria; phylum Verrucomicrobiota; class Kiritimatiellia; order CAIKKV01; family CAIKKV01; genus CAZSUH01. The sequence continues at coordinate 6,380 of CAZSUH010000013.1, read as the reverse complement.
CCGCGTCTTCTTGCCCTTGGTCAACTGGCCCCATGGCGTCACGGGATGCCCGCCGCCCGACGTCCGGCCTTCGCCGCCGCCCATCGGATGGTCCACCGGGTTCATGGCCACGCCGCGCACGGTCGGGCGGATGCCCAGCCATCGCTTCCGCCCCGCCTTACCCGACTGGATGTTCTCGTGATCGAGATTGCCGATTTGGCCGATCGTCGCCATGCATGTCAGCTTGATCTTGCGCACTTCGCCCGAGGGCATCTGCACGTTGGCGTACTCCGCCTCCTTCGACATGACCATCGCCACGCCGCCCGCCGTTCGCACGATCTGCCCCCCGCGGCCCGGCTGCAACTCGATGTTATGCACCGGGAGGCCGAGCGGAATCTTGCCGACCGGCAACGTGTTTCCCACGGCCGGCTCCACCTCCGGGCCGGACTGCACGGTCGCCCCGACCGCCAGCCCCGCCGGGCAGAGGATGTACCGCTTTTCGCCGTCCGCATACACCAGCAGCGCCAGGCGGGCGGAGCGGTTCGGGTCGTATTCGATCGCCGCCACGCGCGCCGGAATGCCGTGCTTGTCCCGCTTGAAATCCACCATCCGGTACAGCCGTTTGTGGCCGCCGCCTTGGTGCCGCACCGTGATCCGGCCCATGTTGTTGCGGCCGCCTGCCTTCTTGAAGGATTTCAACAGCGCCTTTTCGGGCCGCTTTCCCGTGAGCCCCTCGAAGGCGCTCACGACCATGAACCGACGGCTCTTCGTCGTCGGCTTAAAGCTTTTCAGAGCCATATCTTACCCCACTCCTCCGAATCAACCGAGGTCGATCTTTTCGCCCGGCTTCAACGTCACCACCGCTTTTTTCCAGTCGGACGTGCGTCCCATCCTCGGGCTGCGGCTGGCGCGTTTCGCCTTCCCGCCCACCTGCATGGTGTTCACGCCCGTCACATGCACGTTGAAAAGCTTCTCCACGGCATGCCGGATCTCGATCTTGTTGGCGTCCGTCGCCACTTGAAACAGGAATTTGTTTTCGGCCTGCAACCGCGTGCCCTTTTCGGTCACCAGCAGGGTCCGGATAATCGACTGCGGATTCCTCACGACGCCTTCCCCCCTTCCGCGGACAGTCGCCGCGCGAGGATGTCCAGCGCGGCCCGGGTCGCCACAACGGTCCCGGCGCGCATGACCTCGAATGTGTTCACTTCGGCGGCCGTGGCCAAGGCCAGGCCCGGCATATTGCGCATCGCCAGCAACGCCTTCGGGTCCACCTTCTCCAGGACAAACAGGATCGTGCCCGTCAACCCCAGATCTTTCACCAGCGCCGCGAACAACTTTGTCTTGGGCGTCTCCACGACCAGACGGTCCAGAACCGTCAGGGCGCCTTCCTCAACCTTGTCGGAAAAGGCGCGTCGGAGCGCCAGCCGCGCCACCTTCTTCGGCAGGCGCTGGACGTAGCTTCTGGGCACCGGCCCGAATGCCACGCCGCCGCCTTTCCAGACAGGCGACCGGCGGTAACCCGCGCGCGCCCGCCCCGTGCCCTTCTGCTTCCACGGCTTCTTGCCGCTGCCCGACGCGGTGCTTTTCGTCTTCGAACTGGCCGAACCGGCGCGCAACCCGTTCTGGTAGGCGACCACCACGTCGTGCATGGCCTGGACGCCTTTGTCGGATCCGGCCAGCATGCCCTCGGGCAGGTCGACCGAACCGACCGCCGCGCCCTTCTGATCGATAACCTTGACGCTGCTCATGACGCTTTCTTCGCCTTCTTCAACGCTTTTCGGACCACCAGAACCCCGCCCACCGGCCCCGGCACCGCGCCGTTCACCAGTAGCAGGTTGTCCTCCGGGCGAACGGCCACGACGCGCAAATTCTGCTGCGTCACGACCGTGTGACCCATGTGGCCCGGCATGCGTTTGTTTTTGTGAACCCGGCCCGGATAGGACCGGCTTCCGATCGACCCCACCCGCCGCTTGGAATGGCCGCCGTGCGTGATCGGGCCGCCGCTCATCCGGTGACGCTTGACCACGCCCTGAAAGCCCATGCCCTTGGACACGCCCTGCACGTCCACGTATTCCACGCCCGTGAAAATCGCGGCCGTGACGGTATCCCCGGCTTTGTAGGCCTCCGGATCCGAGGCCTGGAATTCCTTCACCACCCGTTTCGGGGTTGTGCCGGCCTTCTTGCAATGACCTTCGCTCGCCTTGGAGGCGCGGCTGGCCTTGCGTTCGATATAGCCGAGCTGCACGGCGTTGTAGCCGTCCGCGGTTTTCGTCTTCTTCTGGAGCACCACACACGGGCCCACTTCGAGGACGGTCACCGGAACCTGCTCGCCCTTCGCGCTATACACCTGGGTCATGCCCAGTTTTCTGCCTAGCAAGCCTTCCATAACTTCACTCATATCTTGATGGTTATATCCACACCCGCCGGCATGTTGAGTTTTTTCAACTCGTCGACGGTCTTGGCGGTCGGTTCCACGATATCCAGCAGCCGCTTGTGCGTGCGCACCTCGAACTGCTCCATCGACTTCTTGTCCGAATGCGGGCTCCGGTTCACGCTGTAGCGCTCCATCCGCGTCGGCAGCGGAATCGGCCCCACCACGCGAGCCCCAGTCCGCCGGGCGGTCTCGACAATGTCGTTCACCGACTGGTCAAGGACGCCATGGTCGTAGGCTTTCAATCGAATCCGTATGTGCTGCCCGTTCATGTTGCTTCACTCATGGTTATGATCTCATCGCCTTCTGAACCGCGTCGGGCGCCACGTCGAAGCTGTGAGGCTCCATCGTGTAGCTCGCCCGGCCCTTGGACAGGGACCGGATCGCGGTCGCGTACCCAAACAGTTCGGCCAGGGGCGCCACCGCGCGCACCATCTGAACGCCGCCCTGGGCGGTCAGTTCCTTCACATGGCCGCGGCGCGCGTTCAAATCCCCCAGCACCTCGCCCATGCACTCGCCCGGCGTCAGCACGTCGACCTTCATGATCGGCTCCAACACCACCGGCCGGGCCGCTTGGACCCCTTCCCTCGCGGCCATCGAGGCCGCCGTGCGAAACGCCATCTCGGAGGAACTGAGCTCGTTAAACGCCCCGCCCACAACCGTCACGCCGACATCCGTCAGCGCATAACTCGCCAGCACGCCTGTCACCAGCGCGTCCTGGATCCCCTCGCGCACGCTTTCACGATACGCCTCCGGAAGGCGGTCGGTCGAAACCGCGAACGTGATCCGGTTTCCCCGGCCCCGCTCCACCGGCTCCACCTCCACTTCCACCCGCGCAAAGTGCGCCTGCCCGCCGATTTCCCGGTCGAAGCAAGACACCCCGCGCCCCCGTTCCGACACCGTCTCACGATACGCCACCATGGGCTTTCCCGCGTTCGCCTGGGTCTTGAATTCCCGGCGCATCCGGTCGATCAAGATTTCCAAATGCAGCTCGCCCATGCCGCTCAAAAGAGTCTGGCCCGTCTCCGCATTCACGCTGATCCGGCAGGTCGGATCCTCCGCCGCCAGCGTCTGGAGCGTCTCCACCAGCTTGTCCCGGTCCGCCTGGCTCTTCGGCTCGATCGCCATCGAGATCACCGGGTCGGGAAACACGATCCGCTCGAGGACCACCGGCTGGTGCTCCGCGCACAGGGTATCCCCCGTGACCGTCTCCTTCAGACCGATCACCGCTCCGATTTCGCCCGAATAAAGCCCCTCAACCTCTTCGCGCGCGTCGGCGTGAAGGCGCACCAGCTTGCCGATCCGTTCCCGCTTTCGCGTCCGCGGGTTGAACACATTGGCGCCCTTTTTCAACTGGCCGGAATAGACGCGCAGGAAAACCATCCGGCCGAACGCGTCGGTGGCCAGCTTGAAGGCCAGCGCGGCCAAGGGGCCCATGTCGTCCTCCTCGCGCGTCACCGTTTCCCCCGTCTTGGGGTGCGTTCCCGTCACCGCGCCCACGTCCAGCGGGCAGGGCAGAAAATCCACCACGGCGTCGAGCAACGGCTGCACGCCCTTGTTCTTCAACGCCGAGCCGCACAGCACCGGCACCATCCGGTTGGCGATGGTCGCCCGCCGGATCCCCTCGCGCAACAGGGCTGTCGGCACCTCCGGCGTCGCCAGATAGGCGTTCAGCACCGCCTCGTCCAGTTCGGCCACCAGCTCGATCATCGCGGCCCGGGCCTGCTCGGCCGCGGCAGCCAGCTCCCCCGGAATCGGGGCCGACTCCACCGTCCGGCCCTGGTCCCGGTCGCTGAACCGCAGCGCCCGCATCTCCAGCAGGTCCACCACGCCGCTAAACTGCTCTTCCTGCCCCAGCGGAAGCTGGAGCGGCACCGCCACGGCACCCAGTTTGGCGCGCAGTTGCGCCACCACGCCCGCGAAATCGGCTCCACTGCGGTCCATCTTGTTGATGAAGGCAATTCGCGGCACGTGGTAGCGGTTCGCCTGCCGCCAAACCGTCTCGGACTGGGGCTGCACCCCGCCCACCGCGCAAAAAACCGCCACCGCGCCGTCCAACACCCGCATCGAGCGCTCCACCTCGACCGTGAAATCCACGTGGCCGGGAGTGTCGATCAAATTCACCTGGTGATCGCGCCAGAAACAGGTCGTCGCCGCGCTCGCGATCGTGATTCCGCGTTCCTTCTCCTGGTCCATCCAGTCCATGGTCGTGTTGCCGTCGTGCACCTCGCCCATCTTGTGCACGCGTCCGGCATAAAACAGAATCCGTTCCGACACCGTCGTCTTGCCGGCGTCGATGTGGGCCGCGATGCCGAAATTACGGAGCATGGCCAGGGGGCGCAGCCTTCCGGCCGCCTCCCGGTTCCGGGCCTCGCCCGTTCTCTGGCTTTTCGTGGTCAACGTCGCATCCATCGGTGATTCTGTTCGCTTCCGCAATCGAACGCCGGACGGACCGCCCGCCCGGCGTCAACCTGTTTTCGTTTTGTCCCGCTCCTACCAGCGATAATGGGCGAACGCCTTGTTCGCCTGCGCCATCTTGTGGGTGTCGTCCCGCTTCTTGATGGCGTTCCCCTGCTCCTGGTAGGCATCCAGCAGCTCGAGCGCCAGCGCCCGTTTCATGGGCACGCCCTTGCGCCCGATCGCGTACCCGATGATCCAGCGCAGCGCCAGGGCCATCTGCCGGGACTGGGACACCTCGACCGGCACCTGGTACGTCGCGCCGCCCACCCGGCGGGATTTCACCTCGACACGCGGCTTCGCGTTGTCGATCGCTTTGTACAGGACCTCCAAAGGATTCTCGGCTTTCGCCTTTTCCTTCAGGATGTCTAATGTGCTGTACACAATGTCCACGGCCACGGACTTTTTGCCGTCCCGCATGACCTGATTGATGAGATGGCTGACGACCTTGTCGTTATACTTCGGGTCGGCCGTCATCTCGCGTTGTTCCGCTCTGTGTCTTCTCGCCATCGGGCACCTGCCAACCTTCGCTTACGACGCCGCCTTCGGCGTCTTCACTCCATATTTCGACCTGCTCCGGTGACGGCCGTCCACACCCACGGAGTCCAGCGTGCCGCGCACGATGTGGTACCGCACGCCCGGAAGATCCTTCACGCGACCGCCCCGCACCAGCACCACGCTGTGCTCCTGGAGGTTGTGGCCTTCCCCGGGAATATAAGCCGTCACCTCGAATCCGTTCGTCAGACGAACGCGAGCCACCTTCCGCAGCGCGGAGTTCGGCTTCTTGGGCGTCTGCGTCTTCACCGTGAGGCATACCCCCCGGCGCTGCGGATTCTTCGTGAGAGCGGGCGACTTGCTTTTATACTGGACCGCGACGCGCCCTTTTCTCACCAACTGATTGATTGTCGGCATATCACACCTTTCTCGAATCGACAGCAAAGGTGTTTACTATACAGACACCCTTTGCTTTTTTGCAAGCTAAACCGTGTAACACTTAGATTTTTTTCTCCGGCTCCGGCTCCTCCGCCAGCGGGTTCGATTCCGGCAGGTCGTGCACCGGCTCGCCCAGCGCCACCAGTTTGATGTTCCGGTAGGCGGGGAAACCCGTCCCGCCGGGGATCAGATGACCCATGATCACGTTCTCCTTGAATCCGCGCAGGTTGTCCACGCGGCCCAGTGTCGCCGCCTCGGTCAGCACGCGAGTCGTATCCTGGAAGGAGGCCGACGAAATGAAGCTTTCCGTCTCCAGCGAGGCCTTGGTGATGCCCAACAGAGCCGGCATGGCGGCCGCCGGCCGCTTGCCCTCCGCCATGGCCCGATCGTTCACCTCCTGGAACGTCTGCTTCTCGACCTGTTCGCCCCACAGGAATTCGGTGTCGCCCGGATCCGTGATCCGGACCTTGCGCAGCATCTGGCGCACGATGATCTCAATGTGCTTGTCGTTGATCTCCACGCCCTGCAGCCGATAGACCTGCTGGACCTCGTTGACGAGGTATTCCTGCAGTTCCTTGGG
>CAZSUH010000012.1:0-42647 GCA_964609905.1 uncultured Verrucomicrobiota bacterium | reverse complement strand
AGGCTGGCGCCGGCGCCCATGCGGACCCACAGGCCCCAGATCGCGAGCGCGGCGAGGGACACGGCCACGAGCGCGAGGGCCGCGCGGTAGGTCAGGCTGTCGGTCCGGGCCTCGGGGCCGGCGTTCGGGCCCGCGCCCCGGAACACGAGCCGGAGGACATCCTTGAGGTGGCGGCGGGCCACGAACAGGGCCGCGAGGGTGTAGCCGAAGAAGGCGCCCATGGTCTGCTGGTCCCGCCAGGGATAGCCGGGAATGCGGTTGAGGTTGAGGGCGGGACCACACAGGTTCCAGAGCTGGAAGAGGAAGAAGGAGGACCAGAGCGAGAACAGGATGTTGGTCTCCACCAGCAGGGCGATGGCCAGGCCGCAGAACGATATTTTGCCGATGGTGATATTCTGCAGGTAGGCCTTGGCCAGCGGGCTGGTGACGTATTGGGCCAGGGGCGTCTGAGGGATGTCGGGGGAGGGAACGGCGGGGTTGTAGAAATGCAGTCCCTTGAGGATGAGCAGGGGCAGCGTGCAGGCAAATCCGATCCACAGGATGCGGTTGCGGAAGATCGGCGTGCGGATGGATCCGTCGGGATCGACCGATTCCGTGAACAGGTGGCGGGCCGGGATGATGAGCGGGAACGAGAAGCGTTCGTTGTCGGTCCACTGTTTGCGCATGAGCAGGTTCAGCCCGAGGAAACCGGCGAAGAGCGCAAGAACCAGGGCGGACCAGGCGAGCAGGGGGCGCGCCCACTGACCCCAGGGGATGAAGCCGGTCAGGAGATAGCGCAGGCCCTTGAGGGAAAAGAGCCGGTCGGGCCGCACGAGCGTGAAATTGCGCTCGTTGGGGCCGAGTTTGTGCCAATCGCTTTCGCGCACCACGTTGCGGCCGGAATAGAGGCCCTGCACGGCCTGGACATTGAAGAACTCGGCCTGGCGCACGCTGAGCCGGCCCGCCCCCCGGAGCGCGAGTTCGAGGCGCAGGGTGCGTTGCAGGTCGGGCGGGATATCCAGCGGGCAGACCCCGATCCGTTCGAACCCGTCGGGGAGCGCCAGCGTGGGGCGGGTGGCGGAGGTGAGCGTGAGAAGGGGGCGGCGGGGGCCGTCGTCGGTCCGGGTGGTGAGGGAATAGGATGAGTTTTTCTGGAGCGCGTCGGCCTTGACGAGGGCGGTGAACAGGAAGGATTCGCCGGGCGTCAGTTGTTCGCGCCCGGCGTCGTCGAAGCGGTCCAGCGAGAAGACCAGCGTGGCGGGGGTGTCCGCAAGCGGATCCTCGTTTTGAAGGACCGTGGTTTCATCAAAAAAACGGCGGTCCAGAAGGTTGCGGCCGTGCGGCCAGAGTTGGGGGGGGAGGCTGGAGTAGGTTTTGAAATCCTGGTTGTTGGGGACGGCAACCACCAGGCCGACGAGGCGGCCCCAGAGTCCCTGGGTCATGAGGGGCGCCGCGAGGACGAGGGACGCGTAGACGACGACAAGCTCGCGGGAACCGAGCCGGAGCGACGCGCGGAAGCGATAGAGCAGGCTGCTGATACCCATGACCAGCAGGATGATGCCGACGGCGCTGTTGGGCGGGGAGTTTTCGGCGAGGGGGCCGCCGTAGGTGAGGATTCGCTCGACGTATTGGATCCAGATGCCCATCAGCAGAAGGGATGCGAGGGAGACGGCAACGGATCGGACCGTCAAACCATGGGGTGGATAATGAGATTCCGCCACGTCATCCTCACGCGAGCATCGGTTGCCGATTTCTGTTTGAAATCCAAACTTTCACAAAAGCCTTTTGGAATGTCAAGACATTATATAAAGCATAATGATAGTCCGCGTCTGTCGCCCGCGATGCCGCTAAAAATAATAAAAAAATACAGACAACACGCGACTTTTTAGTCATCATATTGTTCATAATAAGTTTGGGGAAGCCGGTTGAGCCAAATAAAACGGAGGCAAAAAAGGAACCGCGTAATGACGGTCGTCGTAACGGGAGGATAGTCATGAAGAAACGAATGGCGGTGGCGCTGGCGCTGGCGTTCGGCGGGGCGGGACTGAGCGGAGGGGCGACCCTTTATGTGGCCACGAACGGGACTCATGACGTGGCGAACAAATTCGACACCTGGCTGGGGGCGGCGACCAACATCCACGAGGCGGTGGCGCTGGCCGTGGCGACCGACACGGTGCGGGTGAGCAACGGCGTTTTCCGGCTCACGAATCAACTGACGATCGCGGCCGCCTTCACGGTGCGGAGCGAAAACGGGCCCGGCGTCACCACCCTGTACCGGGATGCCGCGGCGGGGCAGTTCCGTCTTTTCGATGTCGCGAGCGCGGGGGCGTGGGTCGAGGGGTTCACGCTGACGAACGGCTACACGAGTTCGGGAGCCGGATCCGTGAATATGACAGCGGGGACGGTCAGCAACTGTGTCGTCTTCCGGGGCAAGGCATCCGGAGACAATCCGTCGGTCGCCGTGTCGGGGGGCGTGCTGAGCGGCTGCACGATCACGAATTGTTCGGGCGGCAACTTCGGGCATCTCTTTGTGAGCGGCTCGGGAGTGGCGGAGGACTGCGTGATCGCTTCGTGTTCCGCTCAAATCGGGGGTGTGAGGTTGGCCGGCAGCGGCCTGGCCCGGCGTTGCCGCATTTTCAACAACACGGGGTCGTATGGGGCGGGCGGCGTTTTTTTCTTCTGGGGCGGAAAGCTGCACAACAGCCTCGTGTATAAAAACACCGGCACGATTGGGGGAGGCGGTGTTTATATGAACGGCGGGGGCGAACTGTATAACTGCACGATTGCGGGCAACACCTACACCGCTGGAGCGGGCGACGGCGTGGGCTCCAAAGACGTCATCCCCACGATCCGCAACTGCGTGATGTACGGGAACGGCGACAACACCGCATCCGAGAATTTCAGCGGGAACATGGGCAACATCCGGTATTCCTGCTCGCCGGGCCTGACGAACGGCGTCAACGGGAACGTCAATCAAGATCCGGTGTTCGTCAGTGCCATCGCGTACGATTACCGCCTGGCCCTGGGGTCGCCGTGTCTCGACACGGGCTCCAACTATGTCAGCATCACGGATGACATCGACCGGCGGACCCGTCCGCTGGCCGCCGATTCGCGCGGCGTGTTGCGACATGATATGGGCGCATTCGAAAAGGACGGCCAGACCGGTCCCCTTGAAATCGGTTTCTCGGGCGCGCCGCTGTCGGGGCTGGAGTCGGTGGAAACCGTGTTCGCCGCCGCCGTGGCGGGATCGAACCGCACGATCGCGTGGTGGGGCTGGGACTTCGACACCGACGGGATTTTCGATCGAACGGGAGCGGACTTGGGGACGGTCACGAATGTGTTCGGGCCGGGCCTTTACAGCGTGACCGTGCTCGCGACCAACGCAATTGGCGAGACGGCCACGGTGACGAAGCCGAATTACGTGCTGGTCCCGGGGTCGAATATCTACGTGGCTGTCTCCGGAAAGGGGATCGTACCCTATACGACTTGGGAGAATGCCGCGACCAGCCTGCATGAGGCGGTGACGGTGGCGGGATCGGGGGCGACGGTTTGGCTGGCGGACGGCCCGCACCGGTTGACGAATCAGGTGACGATGAACGCGGCGTTTACGATCCGGAGCGAAAACGGCCCCCAGGCGACCACGGTCTATCGGGCTGCGGGGTACGGCAACTTCCGGCTGTTCCAGTTGCTGCATGCCGACGCCGTGCTGGCGGGGCTGACGCTGACGAACGGGGCCGTGAGTTCGGGCGCGGGCGCCATTTCCGTTTCCGCAGGCACGGTGAGCAACTGCGCCATCTCGCGGTGTTCCGGCGCGTCGGTGGTCGAGCTGACGGCCGGCCTGCTGATCGCCTGCGGGGTGTCCAATTCCTCCGGTTCGGCAGGCGCCGTTTTCGCCGGGGGCTCGGCGGTGGTCGAGGACTGCGTCATCACGGGGTGCAGCGGGACGGACGCGGGCGGGCTTCGGCTGGCTAACAGCGGGGTGGCCCGGCGCTGCCGTATCACCGGTAACAGCGGGAGCGGGTACGGGCCGGGCGGGGTGTATTTTGCCTGGGGCGGACGGATGGAGGACTCCCTGATTGTCGGCAATACAGGGGGAAGCGGCAGCAGCGTCGGAGCCGGCGTTGTGATGGATGCCGGAACGGTCATGAATTGCACGGTCGCGAGCAATAGTGTGGCCGGCAATGTCCGCGACGGCGCCTACATTCGAAGCGGCGGCGCCATCTACAACAGCATCATCTATGGCAATGGCGACGGCGCCTACGCGGAAAACTATGCGGGGCCCACGACCTCCGTTGCCTATTCCTGCGCGCCGGAATTGACTCCGGGCGAGCAGGGCAATCTGGCGTCCGATCCCCAGTTCAAGGATGCGCCGGGTGGGAACTATCGTCTGGCGTCCGGTTCGCCGTGCCGGAATGCCGGTTATCTCTATGGGTCGGTTTCGAGCCTGGATTTAGACCGCCAGCCGCGGGTTCAGGAGGGGGCGGTGGAGATGGGGGCCTACGAACTGGCCCCGCCCGCCGGCACGCTGATCGTGGTGCGGTAGCCGGGTGTCGGGCCTCTCACCATACGATGTCGCTGTCCCGGATCACGCGGAAGCCGCTTCGCCAGGAGAGGGAACTCGCCGTGGAGGGATCCCGTTGGCGATCCAGAATGGCAAACGCATGGGCGACTTCCTCCTGGGTGTCGTGAACGACGAACGAGGCGGGAAAACCGAGAGGGGGGATTTCCTGGCGGCCGCAGATAACGGCCAGTTTCAGGGCCGGTCCTCCGCGGCGCGCTTTGAGCAGGGCGCGGGTGGCCCCTTGGGCGACCATATCGTCCAGAAAAACGATGCGGGCGGGCAGCGGACCGCCGCGAATCAGCTCGAACATCCGTCGATACGCCCCCGATTCGAAATTCCTCCGGTTGTCGTCGGTCGGCAGAAGAACGGGAAGCAGGCGGTGTTTGCAGGATTTCACGAGAACGTCCAATTCGGAGCGGAGGGAGTCGAGCCCCATGACCAGGATCGGCTCGTTCGGGCGTCCTCCAACAGCCCGGATGGCGAGACGGATGGCCTCGGAATTGTCCACCCACACGCGAAAATCGTCTTCTCCGCAGCTTTGGGAGGAGATCACGGCGTAACGCAGGCGCAGTTCGCGCACGCGGCGCAGGAGTTGATGGTCGGGGCTGCAGGCGAAAAACAGGAAGCCGACGTAGTTGCGAACCACGGATTCATCGCAATAGGCGAGGGCCTGTTCGGGTTCGTAGGTGGGGAGCCAGACGGTCTCGAATTTCCATCCGCGGCGGACCGCTTCCTGCTGGCTCATCATCAGCAGGTCCGAAAAATAGGGACCCACCCGGTGCCGCAGCCCCTGGGTCAGGTTCAACCCGCAGACGCCCAGGAGCTTCATCCGGTTTCGAACGGCCGGCGAGACAAACGATCCCCGGCCGTGCTGTTTTTCCAGCAGCCCGTCGTCGACCAGCATCTGAAGGGCCTGCCGGATCGTGATGACGCTGGTGTGGAATTGGCGGGTCAGTTCCCGTTCCGTTTCGATTTTTCCGGCGGGCGGGTAGGCGGCCGACAGGATGCGCCCCCGCAATGCGCGATACACATCGCGATACAGAATGCGTGTTCGTTTGCCCATATTGACGCTGAGTTGTTTTCCCGAGATCATATATTGGATAACGACTGATGCAAGGAGATAGAGGGAATGAGGGAAACCATTCGAGTGGCCGCGGTGGAACCCTGGGATTCGGACGCGCCCCGGATTCTCGGGCCGGAACGAATCGGGGCCTCGGCGGGGAAACCGTTTCTATACGCGATACCCGCCACGGGGGAACGGCCGATTACGTTTGGGGCGGAGGGGCTCCCGCCGGGATTATGCTGCGATTCCGCCACGGGGCATCTCGCGGGCGTGGCGGAGCGGGAGTGCGAAACGCGGGTGTTGTTCAAGGCGGAGAACCGGCATGGCAAAGCGGAGCGGGAGTGCAGTTTGGTCATCGGCGGGAAACTGGCCCTGACCCCGCCGATGGGGTGGAACAGTTGGAACGCCTGGCGGCGTTGGGTGGACGACGGGAAGGTGCGCGCCGCCGCCGACGGGTTGGTGCGGACGGGTCTGGCGCTGCGGGGGTACACGCACGTGAACATCGACTCCTGCTGGCAGGGCAAACGGGGCGGGCCGTTCAACGCCATCCAGCCGAACCGGAAGTTCCCCGACATGGCGGCGCTGGGCCGCCACATCCATGCGTTGGGTCTGAAGTTCGGCATCTACTCGACTCCCTGGGTCCATCCGTGGGGCGCGACCGACGCGGAAACGGAAGCCGACTGGGGCGGTCCGTCGTTGATCGGGTGCTCCGGCGGGGAAAAAGACCCCGCCAGCCCGGCTAATCCCTACGGCAAATATATCGGGATCGAGAAATTCGAGCCGAACGACGCGGCGCAATGGGCGGCGTGGGAGGCGGACTTCCTTAAATACGACTGGTGCCCCTTCGACGCGGACTCGCTCGAACGCATGGGGCGGCCTCTGAAGGCCGCCGGTCGGGACATCGTGTTAAGCCTCTGCACCCCCGTTTCGGTCGATCAGGCCGGTCCGCTCAAAACCTGGTGTCAGATGTGGAGAAACACATCCGACACGGCCGACAACTGGGCGGTGCTCCGAAAGGTAATCGATTCGGCCGACCAAGCCCGGGATCGAGGCTGGCATCCTCATGTGGGACCTGGCGCCTGGCACGATCTCGACATGCTCGCGCTGGGTCCCCAATTCCTGAGCCAGGATGCCACCTGTGCGAACAAACTGACACCGGCCGAACAGGTTGCGCATATGACCGCCTGGGCCATCTATCCCTCGCCCCTGATCCTGAGCTGCGACCTGAATGGCCTGAGCGACTTCGAACTGCGGCTGTTCGGGAACGAGGAGGTTATCGCGGTCAATCAGGACCGATTGGGGAAGCCGGCGGTCGGCCTGCGCGAGGAGCGGGTGCCGGTGGATTCGGACCGGCCTCTCCGCGTTCGCCGCATCTGGGCGAAACCGCTGACCGACAATCGGTATGCGGCGGCCCTGTTCAACCTGGGGGAATCGGATGACGCGGTGACGCTGGAGTTTCGGGATCTGGGCTTGAGCGGGAAAAGGCGTGTGCGGGATGTCTGGGCGCGGCGGGATCTTGGCGCGTTCGAGGAGCGGGTGACGCTGTCCATTCCCGCGCACGGCGCGAAACTGGTGAGGGTGACATGAAGACGATCGGCTCGAATTGACAAAAAAAAAGACTTGACATTGAATCAGGCGCCGATTTCAATCATCATATAACCTATTATGATGTAAACGGTCGTTTTCCGGGAGGGGAACGCATGAATCGTCGCATCTGGATGGTGGGTTGTCTCGCGATGGGACTGGCGGGATCGGGCTCGGCGCCGGCGGCCATTTACGTGGCCACGAACGGCACGCACGATGCGGCGAACCGGTTCGATACCTGGGCGGGCGCGGCGACGAACATCCATGAGGCGATGGCGATCGCCACGAACGGCGACACGGTGCTGGTGAGCAACGGCGTCTACCGGCTGACGAACGAGATTGCGTTGGCCTCCGGAATTGTCCTGCGCAGCGTTTCCGGCCCGTCCAATACCGTTCTCCTCGCCCAGGGCGAGAGCGGCGGATTCCGTCTGGTCAACCTGACTCACGCGGGAGCCGTGTTGGCGGGGTTCACGCTGACCAACGGCTACCACGCCACGGAGGGAGCGGGTGCGAGAATGACGGCGGGAACCGTGTCAAACTGCCTGATCACGGGTTGCGGCAAGAGCGCGGTCGGCCGCGGCGGCGGCGTCTACATGACGGGGGGACGGTTGATCGGGGTCACGATCGAGGCGTGCATCGCTAACTACGCCGGCGGATTCGAGATGACCGGCGGTTCGAACGAGGCCGGCGTTGTTCGCAACAACACATCGGTCTATAACGGTTCCATCATGAACGGGGGGGTGGCGAGGCGCTGCCGGATCTACGGCAATGCCGCCTCGTATTGGGGCGGTGGCGTCGCGCTAAGCGGGACGGCGCGGCTGGAGAACAGCCTGATCTTTTCCAACCGCATCACGGTCGCGAGCCATACCCGGAGCAACGTGGGCGGCGGCGTCTACATGACGGGCGGGACACTCGAAAACTGCACGATCGCGTTCAACCTGTCCGGGACGCTACAGAACGCCATGCCGTCAGGCGGCGGCGTCTATGTCTATTCGGGCACTCCCACGATCCGCAACTGCATCATTTGCCGGAACACCCGGCTGCCCGGGCTCGACGACAACTATGCCGGACCGGCGATGCCGGGAACGACGATCCAATATTCGTGCGCGCCGGAGCTGACGAACAGCACGGTCGGCAACATTGTCGCGGATCCGCGCTTCGTGTCGACGGTCGGCCCCGATCTTCGTCTGCAGGTGGGTTCGCCTTGCATCGACGCGGGGACCAACACCGTGACCGTGACGAACGACATCGAGCTCACGGCACGCCCCCTGGCCGGAAACAGCCTGGGCGTCGCGTTCCCGGACATGGGCGCGTATGAAGCCAACGGAAACGGCGGGATCCTGCAGGTTGGGATTGGCGCCTCCCCGGCGGAGGGATTGGACTCGGTCGCCTGCAAGCTGACGGCGCTGGCTGTCGGCACGAACACGGATATTGTCTGGTACGGCTGGGATTTCACCAACGGCGGGACGTTCGTGATGTCGGGCGCCGGCCTCGGGGTGGTGACCAACACCTATGGCCCGGGCATCTTTTCGGTCCGGCTGCGCATCACCAACAGCGCCGGGGAAAGCGCGTCCGTCGTCTGCGCCAACCTGGTCAAGGTTTCCGCCGCGACGCTCTACGTTTCTGAAAACGGTTTATCCCGGTTTCCATACAGCACGTGGGAGAACGCGGCGACGAACATTCACGATGCGGTGAATGCGGCCGCGTCGGGCGCCGCGATCATGGTGTCGAACGGCGCCTATCGGCTGACCAACCAGATTGCCCTGACGATTCCGCTGACGCTTCGCGGCGTGAACGGCGCGGAGGTCACGTCGCTGTATCGGGACGCGGGCTCCGATTATTTCCGGCTGCTTTATCTGAACCACCCGGGCGTCGATGTCCAGGGGTTCTCGCTCTCCAACGGCGTCAGCACCTCGATCGGCGGCGGCATCTTCATGCAAGCGGGCTTGGTGCGTGATTGCGCGATCACGAACTGCGAGGTGTCGCATGCGATCTACTCCGGCACCGGAGGCGGCGGGCTCAGGCTGGAGGGCGGCCTGGTCAGCAACACCGTGATTGCCGGTTGCCGGAGCGTCGACACCATCGGCGTGGACACCGCTCACCGCGGGGGCGGTGTCTGGATGATCGCCGGCAAGCTGGCCCAATGCACGATCCGGCATTGCACGACCAAATTCGGCGCCGTCCACGCCACAGGCGGGAGCCTTGAGGATTGCACGATTCGCAACAACTCCAGCACGTATTACCAGGGGGGCGCCTTCATCGATAAAGCCACCCTGCGCCGGTGCCGCATTTTCAACAACACGGGCGCGCACGATGGCGGCGGCGTAATCGTGAAAACGGGCGCCCTGATGGAAAACTGTCTCGTCTACTCCAATCGTGCCAGCACGCGGTACGGCGGCGGCATCTACGTCGAGGGCGGAACCGTCCAGAACTGCACGATCGCGGGCAACGATGTGGCGACCGCTTCCCTCGGCGGCGGCGTCTACCAGGTCGGGGGCACGATCCTCAACGCCATTGTGTTCGGCAACACGCGGGGGACGCTGGACGACAACTACCGGGTGACCGGCGGCAGCATCGCCTATTCATGCGCGCCGGAACTGGCGCCCGGCGTGAACAGCAATATCGCGGCCAACCCCCAGTTCGAGAACGCCTCCCTTTTCGACTATCGTCTCCAATTCGGATCTCCATGCATCGACGTCGGCACCAATCTGACGACCTTCAGCAACGACATCGACCTGGCGTTTCGTCCTCTCGACGGCGACGGAGCGGGGGGGGCGGCCTGGGACATGGGCGCCTACGAGGCGCCCGACGCATCACTGGGGCCGTTTGGCGTGACGTTCTCCGCGACTCCTCGCTCGGGATTGACTTCCATAGACGCCGTGTTCACGGCGACTCCCGCGGGATCGGACACGAACATCGTCTGGTACGGCTGGGACTTCGATGGCAACGGTTCCTTCGAACGGACCGGGCCGGGCCTCGGCATTGTGACCCAGACCTTCACGGCGGGGCGCTATACCGTGTCGCTGCTGGCGAGCAACGGGTCCAGTCAGGCCGCGTCGGCCACCAACGCCGACTACATCATGGTTTCCTCGCCCGATATTTATGTTGTGACAAATGGCACACCCAGCTTTCCGTACGGATCCTGGGGTGCGGCGGCCACGAGCATTCACGATGCGGTCGGCGCGGCGATCGCGGGTTCGACGATCCATCTGACGAACGGAACGCATCGGGCCCAGTATCAGATTGCGCTGGCTGATGCCATTGTATTGCGCGGCGAATCGGGAGCAGGGGACACGATTTTGGCGCGGGATCCGGCCGCCGGGAATTTTGGGGTGGTGTTGCTGTCGCACTCCAATGCCCTGATTGAGGGGGTGACGATTGCCCAAGGCTCCGCCACGACCATGGGGGGCGGGGTCTACATGCTTGCGGGAACCGTGCGCGACTGCGTGATCACCAACTGCGAAGCGGCGGGAACCGGCACGGGTGGCGGCGGGATTCGCCTCGAGAACGGGCTGGTTGCCGATACGCTCATCGTGAACTGCCGGGCCACCGGCATGTCTCGGCAGGGGGGCGGAATCTGGATGACGGGCGGACGATGCGAGCGCAGCACGATTCGTGCCTGCGTGGGGTATATCGCCGGGGGAATCTATGCCGGGGGGGGGGGGGGTTGTGGAGGATTGCGCGATACGGGACTGTACGACGGACTATATCTACGGATCGGTTGCCGCCAACGCACTGTTCAGGCGCTGCCGGTTTATCGGGAACACGGCGGCCTACTGGGGCGGGGCCATGAGGATTGATGACAGGGGCCGGATGGAGAACTGTCTCGTCTTCTCCAACGCGACGACGACCCCCAATCACTCCAGCGCCACGGGCGGCGGCATCCATATGGATGGCGGAAGCGTGGTGAACTGCACCATTGCCTATAACTCCTCTCCGACCAACGGCGGCGGAATTTATCGTGCGGGGGGTGCCGTGACCAATTGCATCATCTATTTAAACACGAAAAACGGGGCGCCTAACGACTATTACGGCGCCACCTCGGCCGTCTGGTATTCCTGCGCCCCCGAACTGATCGGCGGGGCGCAGAGCAACATCACGGCCGATCCGCTGTTCAAGAATGGCGCGAGCGGGGATTTTCGCCTTTCGGCATCCTCTCCCTGCCGGAACACGGGTTGGCTGTATGACGGTGCCGCAGCCGATCTGGACTTGGACCGCGGGCCGCGGGTGCGGCAGGGCACCATCGAGATGGGAGCCTATGAGCTGTTGCCGCCGGCGGGAACGCTGTTGATCGTGCGATAGACCGACCATGGACGAGGAGGGACGAATGGGAAGGCACGCTGTTTTAATCGGGCTGCTTCTGGCCGGAATGTCGGCGGTCCAGGCGCCGGCGGCCATTTACGTGGCCACGAACGGCACGCACGATGCGGCGAACCGGTTCGATACCTGGGCCGGAGCGGCGACGAATATTCAGGCCGCCGTGGCCGTGGCCCTCAATGGGGATTCGATTCTGGTCAGCAACGGCGTGTACCTGACCGGCGCCGAACTCGTGGTGCCCACCAATGTGACGATGTCCAGCGTGGCCGGACCCGAGGTCACGGCGATCGCGCGGAACGCCGCGGCCGGCGCCTTCCGCGTGGTCCGGCTTTTGGGCGCCGGTGCCCAGCTCTCCGGTTTCACCATCTCCAACGGCAGTTTCAATGCGAACGGCGTGGGCGTGAACCTGACCGCCGGCACCCTGATGAGCAACTGTGTCGTCAAAAGTTGCGCGGTGACGGCGAAGGTCTACGGCAATGCCGTTTATGCCGCCGGCGCAACCCTGGTCGGCTGCACGATCACCAACTGCTCGGACACCAATGCCAAGGGGGTCGTGGTCCTGACGGGCGGGTCGACCATGGAAGACTCCACCCTCGCCGGCTGCGGCTTCCAGACATTCGCCGCCTTGTATCTGATGGGGAGCGGCAACACGGCGAACCGCTGCCGGATCTATAACAATCTGACGGGCCAGTATACGACGTCGGCCGGCGTTTATGTGGACGATGGCAGCGCGTTGATCAATTGCCTTGTCTACGGGAACCAGGCCAACCGGGCCGGCGCAAGCTGCGGCGGCGTTTACCTGAAGGCGGGGCGCGTGCTGAACTGCACGATCGCCGACAACTCCATCGCCGGACTGGGCGTGGGCGGCTTGCAGCGGACGGCCGGCAGCGTGACGAACTGCATCATTTCCGGCAACAAGGCCTATGGCGTCAAAAGCGACTACAGCGGCGCCACCTCGGCCGTCGTCTATTCCTGCGCGCCGGAGCTGACCCTGGGAACCGGCAACGTTCCCGCCACCCCTCAATTTGTCAATGCCGCCGCCGGCGATTACCGCCTTATTCCGGCCTCGCCCTGCGTGGACGCGGGGGTGGCCATACCCGGGCTGACCCTGGACCTCGCGAAAACGGCGCGATCCCAGGACGGGAACGGGGACGGCTCGGCCGTGACCGACATGGGCGCCCTGGAAACGGAGGACGCCTCGGCCCTGCCGTTGCAGGTCGGTTTTTCGGCCTGGCCGGTGGAGGCCCTGGACAGTCTGAACGTCACGCTGACGCCCCTTGCCGCGGGCGGCAACCGGGATATTGTCTGGCACGGGTGGGACTGGAACGGGGATGGGACCGTGGATCAGACGGGCGGGGCGTTTGCGCCGGCGTCGCACACCTTCGGCGTGGGCTGGTTTTCGCCGGTGCTGCTGGCCAGCAATTCGGCCGGCCAGTCCGCCTCCTTCACCAACGTCAACGCGATCCATGTGGTCTCGCACGACATCTATGTGGCCACGAACGGGTTGCATACCGGCTCGTTCGCCATGTGGGGCAACGCGGCGACGAGTATTCTGGCGGCCGTCGCGGAGGCCATCCCCGGTTGTACGATCCATGTGTCGAACGGCGTGTTTTACGCGAAGAGCGAAATCGGGCTGAATTCCAACGTCACGCTGATCGGGGAGAACGGCCCCGCGGGCGCCGTCCTCGCGCGCGACGCCGCGGGTGGCGTCTTTCGCGTGATCGCGCTCAAGGCGTGGGACGCGAAACTGGCGGGCGTGACGATCAGCAACGGCAGTTCGTCCGCGGATGGGGGCGGGGTGTGGATGGCGCCCGGCACGGTCATGAGCAACTGCGTGGTCCGGGAATGCGGGCTCACCGCCAAGGTGTTGGGCAACGGCGTGTATGCGAACGGCGGCCGCATCGTGGATTGCGCCATCACCAACTGCGATTACACCCAGGGTAAGGGAGTGGCGGTGCTGACGGGCGGGACGACGATCGAGGATTCCATCGTCGCCGAGAGCACCTTCCAGTCCTTCGGCGCTCTCTACCTGATGGGGAGCGGCAATACGGCCAACCGCTGTCGGATCTTCAATAATCTGACGGGCCAATACGGAACGGCGGGCGGCGCCCTGGTGGAAGCCGGCAGCACGATGATCAATTGCCTCGTCTTTGGCAACCAGGCCACCCCGGCCGGCTCGTTGTGCGGGGGCGTTTACATGAGCGGCGGCCGTCTCCTGAACTGCACGATCGCCAGCAACACCATTGCCGGCGCGGTTGCGGGCGGGGTGCGGGTGATCGCCGGCGGGGTGACGAACTGCATCATTTCTTACAACATCGCCAACGGGACGGCCCAGAACTACAGCGGTGCCGTGGCGGCCGTCAGTTACTCGTGCGCGTCCGAACTGACGGCGGGTTTCCAGCACAACATCGCGTCCGATCCCCTGTTCAAGAATGCGGCGGCCGGCAATTTCCGGCTGTCGGCCGGGTCCCCGTGCCGGAACGCGGGCTGGTTATACGCCGGGGCGGCCGCGGATCTCGATCTGGACGGCCAGCCGCGGATGCTCCAGGGCGCGGTGGACATGGGGGCCTACGAATTGCCCCCGCCGCCGGGTACCGTGATGATGATCCGATAGAATCGGGGAACGGAAACCATGCAAACGGTGAACGAGGGATCGGTGCGACGCGGGCTGGACGTCACGGCTTTCGGCGCGACGGGTGACGGTCAAACGGACGACACCGCGGCGCTGCAGCGGGCGATCGATGCGGCGGCGGAGAGTAAGGGCACGGCCTGGTTTCCGCCGGGAATCTATCGCAGCGGCATGTTGCGGCTGCGCGACAACGTGGGGCTGGCCGGTCAGCCCACCTTCTCTTACCGACGTCAGGGCGGCACGGTCATCCGGCTGTGCGACGACAAGGCGCCCTGTTTGTTGAACCTGAGCGGGACGATCGGCGTCCATGTGACAACCCTCGCGCTGGACGGGGCCGGACGGCTGGGCTCGGGCATTCATGGCATCTGGCTGGACGGCACGGGACAGAAGGAGGAGCACACGGTGTTTCTCGAAGGCGTGCGGATTGCCGACTTCAGCGGAGACGGCGCGCGGCTTTCGCCCATCTGGGGTTTCACCGTCCGCAACTGCCTGTTTCACCACAACGGCGGCGACGGCCTGTGCATCACCCACTGGGACGGTTTCGTATACGAAAACATCATGATCGGCAACGGCGGGTGGGGGTTTGCGGGTTATGCGCCGCACGCATCGGTCACGATGATTTCCAATCGGATTGAGTGGAACGGCAAAGGCGGCATTTATCTGCAGCGCGGAAGCCATTACAATATCGGGAACAATTATGTGGATCGCTCGGGCGGCCCGGCGTTGTTCATGGACGGCGGGCCCAAGGCGGAGGTCGGCCGGCACATGCCGGGCACTCACGCGGTCACCGGCAATATCTTTTATCGCAGCGGCAAGAAAGCCCAACCGGAAACGCGGGAAAGCAGCCAGGTGCGGCTGGAGCATGTGGCGGGCGTGGCGTTGACGGGCAACACCTTCTGTTACGGCACGGACGACGACGGGGGCGGACAGCCGTCGCCGTCGTACGCGCTCGTGCTGGAGGGGTTGCGGAACAGCGTGGTGATGGGCAACGCGCTGAACAACGCCTGCTTGAAGGAACTGATCCTGGATGCCGGCGGGCACGAGGGGCTCGTGTTGCGCGACAATCCGGGCAGCGTGTTTGGCGGAGCGTGACGGAATGATCGAGAAGGCGTCGTGAAACAACGGCCAGGGGCTTTCTTGACCGTGTGTACGGCGACGGTGGCGGGTACCAAATAGTTTATTTCTGTCCGGGATCATGATTATGAGAAAAAAATCATTCATCGTTTACCTGGCCGCACTTGCCGGCTTGAGCGGCATGTCGGCCCACGCCGCCGATTTCACGCTCCGAGAGCAGCTCGGCCACGGCTGGTCCAACGAATGCGTGTCGTTTTCACTGGATGACGCGCAACTCAAAGCCGCCCGGCAGGGGAAGGCGCTGCTCGGACCCGGAGCGCGCGAAACCGCCTGGCAGCTTGTTGAAACGGGCGGCGTGGCGCGCATCGCCTTTCAGGCCGACCTCGATCCTTACACGACGGCCGGGTATGCGTTTTCCGCCGCCGCCGCAAAACCGGCCACGGATCTGGAGGTGACCGAGTCGTCCGACCGGCTGCGCATCGTGAACGGGCGGATCGGCGTGGAACTTCGCAAGACACTCAAGCCGGGCGAAGGGCCGATCGCGCGAATCCGGCTCGAGTCGGGCCTCTGGACCGGCGGGTCCACGCTGGAAGGAGGCGGGGCCATCACGGATTACACGGTTGCGGTTGTGGCCAAGGGCCCCGTCTATGCCGAGGCGGTTTGCCAGGCGGTATTTGCCGATGCGGGAACCTGGACGCTGCGATTCCGGGTTGAACGGGCGGAGCCGGTGGTTCTGGTCGAGGAACATTTCGATGCTCCGGCCGGAGGCGTCTTTCGGGTGGTGATGGGGGACAAGGCGTTTCAGCCGACCCATCTCCTGCACCGGAACGCCGACGTGACCAGCGCAGCGGTCATGACCGATCCTCTGGCGGGCTATCAGCTCGAACCCTGGTTGCGATGGAACAATCCGCGGCACGGCAACTGGATCGCGCTGTATACGCCGTCGCCGCCGCTGTCGATCAAGGCGGCGGAGCCGACGCTGGCCGCGGACGGAGATGACGCGGCGGTGGACGACCTGGTGGCGGCGATGACGAAGAAACCCAAAGGCCCGAACCCGGACATGCTGGTGATCGGCTTGTTGAAGCCCAGTTTCTGGCGGGATCCCCAATGGAACGGCCGGGCGCCGCAGATCGATCCGAACGCGCAGGCGACGGTCCGGGAGGGGCTGATGACGCTGGGCCTGCCCGTGCGGGGCGGCCGTCGCCTGTGGCTGTTGGGAGCGCTGGGCAAGGAAAAAAGCGCGGAGATCCTGATGCGGAAGAATCGACGCGTCGCGCCGCCGCCCCAGCAGTTGATCGTCAAGCACGGCGACTTTCCCCTCGACGCGGTGAAGGATTTCGTCCTCGATTGGGAAGGGGACGCGGACAATCATCCGCTGCTTTACATCCGCAAGCGGGACCTGCCCGCGCTGAAGACCAAGCTGGCCTCCGATCCCGAGGAACTCAATCGATGGAGCGGTCAGCAGCCGATCGACAAGTATTATCTCGACGGCCCCATCCGGGAGTTCATCGCGTCGGGCAACGCGCGGCTCGGCCAACTCATGGCCGCGAAGGGCGCGGAGTATCTCCAGACGTGCGTGGACTGGTATTTGAAGCAGGACGAACGGAACACGCTCGGCGCGGCGCCCCATATGCAGACATTGATCGTCTCGACGCTGAACCTGCTCGATCCCGTCCTGAGCACGGAGGCGGTGGCTCCGGAAGCCCGCCGGCGCATGCTCGCGCAACTCGCGTTCCTGGGCTATGTGGTCAACAGTCCCGACTACTGGTCGGTGGAACGCGGATTCAGCAGCTTTGCCAACATGACGGCGGTGGTGGCGCTCTACCGGACAGCGCTCGGGTGCATGCTCCCGTCGCATCCCCAGTCCCGGGCGTGGGCGGAGCAGGGGCTCGGGGCGCTGAAAGGCGCGCTCTACGCCTGGACTGACGAGGACGGAGGCTGCCTGGAGGCGCCGCATTATGCCATGGTGTCCTACGACATCCTGCTCGGGGCGTTCTCGATGGCGGCAAACGCCGGCTACGGCGACTTTCTGTATGAGGAGCGAATGCGCAAAGTGGCCGACTGGTTCGCCGGCATCTCCACGCCGGCCGACAGCCGGACGGGCGGATTCCGGCACCAGCCGCCCATCGGCAACACCTATCACGGGGAGCCAACCGGCGTCTACGGAATCCTGGCCGCCTTGTGGAAGGAGCGCAACCCCGGCTTTGCCTCCCGCATGCAGGCGCTCTACGAGGCCAACGGCTCGTTCGGCGGACTTGGCATCGGGTGGAACTTTCCGACCATGCTGGGCTATCGGTTCCTGCTTCAGACGCACGGCGTTCACGCGCAACCGCCCGTCTATGGGAGCGCCTGGTTTCGTCGGACGGGCGTGGTGCTGCGCAATACGATGCAGTCGGACCGGGAAACCTATCTCCACCTGATCGCGGGCTCGAATCACGATCATTACGACTTCGATTCCGGCAGTTTCATCCTGTATGGCAAGGGCCGTATCCTGTGCGATGACTGGGGCTACATCGGCCGGCATGCCGACCGGTGGCACAGCATGCTGACCTCGCCCTCCGCGGGCGGCGGGGGCATCATGCAGATCGACGCGTTCGCCCCCGGGACGGCGTTGGATTATGTGAGCGGGCGCAAGGGAAGCTGGCGGCGTCAGATTGCCTTTGCCAAGGACGCCAAACCCGAAGGGCCGAATTTCTTTCTCATTCGCGATACGCACGCGGCGGACGAGCCCGCCACCTGGCGGCTCTGGCTCATGCCCCGGCCGATTCCCGATGCGGTCCGCCCGGAAACGCCCGCGGCTGTCGACCTGGCGGCGGCCGTGGCCGGAGGGGCGGACGGCCTCCGACGCGGCGCCGCGCAGGACGAGTCCCTCCTGGAGGGGCTTGAACCCAAGAAAAAGCCGGCCGCCACGACAGCCGGTCCCGGAGTCACCATTCATTCCGGCGGCGCCACCCTGATTGGCGGCGAGGATGTGGACCTGGATATTTTCATTTATGAGGCGGAGAAGCTCGGGTTGAAGACGGAAACGGCATCCCAGAAGGTCGTCTGCGGCTACCGGAACGGGAAGGAAAGTCCGTTGGAAAACATCCAGACATGCCTGATCGGCACGCTGCCGGCCCGGGGCGCTGTGGCTGCGCTGCTCTATCCCCGTTTGAAGACCGAGTCGCCTCCGAAGGTCACCTGGCTGGCCGAGGGCAAGGGCGCGAGGGTGCAAACCGCAACGGGGCAGACGCGCACCGTCGATCTGGAAACGGAAGAGGCTAAAACAGCCGATAAGAAGGGACCATAGACGTGAAGGTTCATGAGAAGGCGAAGCAATTATTGAATGGGCGGCAACTGGCGTTCGGCAATGCGCTGGGGCAGGCCGCGCGGGAAAATCGCGACGGTTTCAGCAAACTGGTCGAGTTCGCCGCGGAATTCGGGGCCACCCACATCCAGGTGGGGGAACTTCCGTTCCGCTACGACAACTGGGTGCTGCCGGACAACCGCGATCCCTATGCGGCGTGGTGCAACCATTCGCCCGGTCTGCTGCGGGTCTGTCCGCCGCCGGAACTGCAGGCCTGGGTTTCCGTGGAGCACGCCAAAAAAGTCCAGTCCTACATCCGGTGGCAACTGGACGTGATGAAGCCCTACGGGCTGAAAGGCAGCACCTGTGCGGTGGAGCCCATGTGGCTGCCCGAGGGCGTCTATCGCGCGCATCCGCGGTGGCGCGGGGTTCAATGCGAACTGGGCCGCATCGCCCGGCGCCCCTATTTTGCCCCCAATATCGACGAGGCGGAGGTGCTGGACCTGTACCGGCGGGCCATGCGCGAGTATGCCGCGCTCTTTCCCGAGGTGGACCATTATCGCTTCATGAGCAACGATTCGGGCGGCGGCGTTGCCTGGACGCCCAACGTCTATCCCGGCATTAACGGCCCCTCCGATGCCCGGGGCCGGGACTGCGGCGAGCGCATCGCCAACTGGCTCAAGGTTCTGCGGGAGGGCGCCGCGGAGGCCGGCGTGGCGATGAAGCTGAATATTCACAGCAGCGGTTTCCCGCCGGAACTTAACGCTTCGGCGCAGGCCAAATGCGCGCCCGGCACCTTTGTCCAAGGTGACAACCGCCTTGGGGAGGTGCTGGGCGGGCCCGGGGCGGGCTTGGGCGGCGGACTCTGGTCGACGCCCTATCCCGCCGTCGGAGTGGGCAGCGTGCCCGGCTTCATCGCCGGACTTCAAAGTGTCTACAGCCATCCGAAAGAGCCCAGGGGATTGGCCGGCGTCAACCTGCACGAGGACGATGTCGACCTGGCGCGGCTGGCGCTGGAGTCGTTTCTGGAGGAGCCGGGGCAGGGGAGCGTGGCGCTGGCGGCGGCGGTGCGCCGGACGGCGGAACGGTTTTGCGGATCGGCCGAACATGCCGATGCGCTGATCGGGGCTTGGAATGCCGTCGACCGGGCCGGGCAGACGATCCGGCAGGTCCGGCAAAAAGGGTTCGGCCAAGTGCTGGCGTTTGCGGGTGTCAGCATGCGCTGGCTCACGCGGCCGCTGGTGCCGGAGCCGGAGAAACTGACGGCCGGCGAACTTCGCCATGCGGCGCCGTTCCTGTTCAGCGCCAACCCCGAGCGGGACCTGCAATCGTTCAGCTACGTGCTGGGCAAGGGCGTGTTCCGGGGCGAATCGGTGGCTTGGATGGCGCGCTGGTGCCTCCAGGAAGCGATCGACACGCTGAAGGGCGCGGGATGGACCGTGCGGCGGATCGCGAACGATCCCGAAACGCCGGTCGACAGCCGCAAGCGGCTCCAGTTGCTGGCCTCGCGCATCGGCGTGTATGCCTGCCTGGCGGCCAACGCCAAGCATGTGATCCTGTACCAGTATGCGCTGGACACGGCGGGGCAGCCGCAATACGGGCCCAATCCGATGGACTACGACGACAACATCATCTACGACCAGCGGGGGCTGACCTTCCGGAAACTGGCGCGGGCCGAACTGGACAACATGACCGAGCTGATCGGTTATATCGAGAGCGCCGAAGGAAAAGTGATCGAGCATGCGGCGGAACCGGGCGAGGAGAGCGTCTTCATGCTCGACACGGATCTGGCGGCGGCCTTGCGGCACAAGTGCGGCGTGATGCTGGATCACTGGCAGGACTACGAGCGGCTCTATCCGGCCACGAAGGTGTGGGACTTCGATCCGCCGCCGGTCGGGAACATCGTATAGAAGCGCTCAGACCGCGCCGTTTCCGGGGCGAACCACGCGGAATCCGCTTCGCCAGGAGCAATCGACGGAATCGCCTTTTCCGGATTTTCGCTCCAGGATGGAGAACGCGTGGCTGACCTCCTCCCGCGTGTCGTGGATCACCAGTGTGGCGGGGAAACCCAGGGGGAGCAACTCCTCCTTGCTGCTGATGATGACCAGTTCGACATCCTTCTCCCGGAAGCCGGCCTTGAGCATGGCGCGCGTGGCGCCCTGCGCGACGACATCGTCGAGGAACAGGATGCGTGACAGGTCCGCGCCCGAGGCGATGAGTTCCCTCATCCGGTGGTAACCGGCGGCTTCGAAGTTATAGCGGGTTTCATCACCCGGCAGATAGATCGAGGCCGTCGGGCAGCCGCTGGAACGGAGTATGGTCTCCACTTCAGCCCTGGAATAGTCAATACCCATGACCACCAGGGGCGACCGGGCTTTCCCCGTGAATTCCGCGAGGGCCAGACGGATGGCTTCGGGGTAATCGAGCCAGACCTGGCGGGGCTCCTCGGGCCGGGCATAGGCGGTGATGACCGCGTAGCGCATCCGCAGTTCCTGCACGCGTTTCACCAGCGGGTGATTCGTGGAACAGGCGAAGAACAGGAATCCCATGTAATTCCGCAGGCTCTCTTCATCGCAATAGGCGCGGGCGCGTTCGGGCTCGCTTGAGGACAACCACACGGTTTCGAACTGCACGCCCCGCGTGGCGGCTTCCTCCTGGCTGAAAACGATCAGGTTGGAGAAATAGGGGCCCATGCGATGGCTCAGCCCCTGGATCAGGTTCAGACCGCACACGCCGAGGATCTTGAGGTGCTGCTTGACGGAAAGCGGCACGAATGTGCCGCGGCCCTGTTGCTTGTCAAGCAGCCCCTCGTCCTCGAGCATCTGTTCGGCCTGCCGGATGGTGATGATGCTGGCCTTGAACTGGCGGGTCAACGTCTGCTCGGTCTCGATCTGTTCCCCGGGCTCGTACGCGCCGGACAGAATTCGTCCCCGGAGGGTGCGGTATACTTTTCGATAGAGCAAATGGCCTCGGTTTTTCATACTGAATGGCATAATGACCTGGAACGAGCGATAAAGCAAGTTTTCACAGGGTCCGGTTATGCCGTCCCCAGGCCGTGCTTTTTCTGCATCGTGCGGATGAAGGCCACGCCTTGGCGAACCAAGGTGTCGCCGTTCGGGGCGAGTTGGCGCCAGACCCAGGTGTTCATGTTGTCCGTGCAATCCACGAACGACTCCAGCGCGGCATAGCCCCGGTAGTCCATTTCGCCCAGCGCCCGGAAGATGCCGTCCCAGTCGACAAGTCCGGTTCCCGGGATGCCGCGGTCGTTTTCGCAGAGGTGAAAGTGGATCAGATCCGCGCCGGCCAGTTTGGTGGCCTGGTAGAAACTTTTCTCCTCGATGTTCATGTGGTAGGTATCGAGGTGGATCCGGATGTTGTCCCGGTCGATCAGGTCCTTCAGCTTCCGGGCCTGCTCGCAGGTGTTGACCAGGCAGGTTTCGTAGCGGTTCACGGGCTCGATTCCCAGTGTCACGCCGAGGGGCGCGGCGGTGTCGGCGACCTCGCCCAGCGCGTCGGCGGATCGCGCCCACGTGGCGTCCGTCGGGCGGCGCGCCGCGGGGTTGACGTGCCGCGCGTAGATCACGCCCGAAAAAGACGCGGCGCCGATGGCGTGGGTGGCGCGGACGCAGTCCTTGAGATAGGCCACGCCCCGGGCGCGGATGGCCGGATCGTCGCTGGTGATATCGGTGTCGCCCAGGAGAACCGTCGAGGTGCACACATCCAATCCCGCGCGACGGAGCCGTTCCCGGACGGCCGGGGCATCCAGCGTGTCGAGGCACATCAGGGGAATTTCGATGAAGTCCAGCCCGAGCTCCTTGACACGGTCGATCAGGTCCAGCGTGTCGTTGCTCCATTGCGAACACCAGGCATAGGCGTGAATGCCAAGTTTCATCGGATTGTCCTTCTGTTCGTTTTCGATTCCATACTCTCGAAATAGATTGTGATTGATCGCGGCTCCACGTCAAGTCATAATACCGGACATAATGAATTGAACGAGGAGGCGGGCATGGGGGAAGAACTCGCGGGCATACCGGTCAACGAGGCCGAAGCGGTCATCGTGCCGTTCTGGTCCTGGGCCGTCAGCGATTTGAAAAACTGGCGTTTCGAACCGGGCCCGGGGAGCGGGGCGGAAGTTTCCGAACCGTGGGCGCATACGGCGTTTTCATGGGCGCGGCCACCGCTTCAGGGGCCTGCTTTTCGCCTGACTCGCCGGGCCGTGGTCAACTGTACGGGGTATGACCGGCTGGTCGTTCGCGCCCAGATCCCCAAAGGCGCGGCGCTGCGGCTTCGCATCGCCACGGACCGGGGCCCCCGCGAACAGAGCTTTGCCGACGACACCGCCCGGCCAAAGGAATTTGCGGTGGAACTGGACGGCTCCGTCCGCCTGACGGAGATGGTCATCGAGGTGGAGGCGGGCTCCTGTGCGGCCGGCACGGGCAGCCTGTACTGGCTGATGCTCGCCAGCACGGCCATGCTGGAACGCTACCACGCCCGATGGGAACGGCTTCGCGCGACCGACTGGAGCGAGCGCCATGTGAAGGCCGCCGATCCGGCCTTCTCATTCACGCCGGCGTACGGCATTTTCCTCGCTCCGGAAGCGCTGGAGAATCTGCGGGCGGCCGTGTCGATTCCGGACGCGGAAAATCCGTTTCTGAAAACACGCGAGGCGTTGTCCGGCAGCCGGCCGGAAAGCGACATCGCCGATTACCTGGGCGCCTACTGGGAGATTCTGACGCGCGATCGCGATTCGGGCCGTCTGTCGCGCCTGATCGGACCGGGCAACCGCGCGGCCCTGGCCGGGCTGGTGCTGAAGGATGCGGAGCTGCTCCGCCTGGCCGCTCGCTACGCCCTGTCGCTCGCGGCCTGCGAGCATTGGACCGACGGCTTTCCGTGCGAGTTTCATGGGTGCGAGTTCGAAACCCGGGCGTTCGGCGCCATGTATGCGGCCTTCGAGATCGCGGTGATCCTCGACCTGGCCGGCGGGATGTTTACCTATTGGGGTCTGGAGTACCTCAAACGGAAACTCGCGGAAAGGGCCCTCGGGCCGGGAAACTACGTGTCGTGGCGCTGGGACTACATTCACGCGTGCAACCAGATGGCCCTTTTCTCGCCCGGCCGGATCGGCGCGCACCTGGTTCTGGAGCGGGAGTGGACGCGGATGCGGCCCTACACCGACCTGGCCGTCGCGGAATTGAACCGGTCCCTGGAGACGTCCGTGCTGCCCGACGGCAGTTACGTGGAGGGGCCCGGTTATCTGTCGGAATCCCTGCAGACCGCCCTCACGTCCCTGCTACCCTATGCCCGCGCGCGCGGCGTGCCCCCGGAAACGATCCTCCCGCCCGCCCTCCGCCGCACCGCCGACTTTGTCGAAGCGTTCATGGCGACGGACGAGTCCTGCGATTTCCTGGCCACCCACGAGTGCGGCGAGAATGTGGCGATGTGTCCGCCGGCCCGGGCGGTGTTGGCGGCCGCGGCCATGCCGGATTCGCACTGGGTCACCGTCTACCACAAGGCGCGCGCCCGTCAGCCGGAACCGCCGACGGACCTGTCGTTCTGGAGCCTGTGCGCCGGGATACCCGCCCAGGGGCCGCGCCGGCGGCCGTTCATCCACCTGCCGGAGGGCGGATTCATGAGTTCGCTTCGCTTCCTGAAGGGGGAGCCTGTCCGCCTCTTCATCATGGGGAACCGGGCCAAGGCGGGCCATTGCCATGAGGACAAGGGGAGCTTCATCCTGGAGTTCGCGGGCGACACCTTTGCCATGGACTCCAACTGCTACCGGTACGACACCGTTTACATGCACTGGCTGAAGCAGTGCGACCGGCATAACATGCTGGTTCCGTTTGGCGCGGGCGAGGAACGGGCGCGCCCAAGCAATCCGATTCCGGTGGACGTGAAACCGGAGGGGCACGGCGATGAAACCGCCTTCCATGCCCGCATCGACGCCACCCCGGGCTGGGAAGGCTATTACACGCGGTGGGTGCGAAGCTGGTCGTCCCCCGCTCCGCATACGCTGGAGATTCATGACACCTACGAATTGGCGCGCGGGGACGGGGTGGAGTTTTTATGGAACACCCGGCTGCCGATCCGGTTGTCGGGCCGCGGCGCCGTAGTCGAAGGCCGGCGCGGCCGGGTCCGGATCGAGTGGCCGGCGGAGTGCCGGGCGCGCGTGGAGGAATTGCCGGGCCCGCCGGGCCGGGCCCATAACCGGCTGGCCATCCGGAAAACGGGGCAATTCGGGGAATTGCGCGTGACGCTCTCGCTCGAACTCAAGGAGAACCGATGACGACGGCGATGGCCATGCCGGTCGCGGAAAGCGGCGCCGCCTGCCCTCCGATGGGGTGGAACACCTCGGGCAGTTACAACGTCGCGGGCGAGAACGAGGCGATGGTGAAGCGGGGCGCCGATGCGATGATTGCGGCCGGCTTGCGGGATGCGGGATACGACATCGTGCTGATCGACTACGGCTGGTACCTGAAGCAGGCCGATCTCCGGGAGTTGAAGGACACGAACAGCGTCAATCAATGCGACGCCTACGGCCGCCTCATTCCGTACCGCGGACGATTTCCGGACGGAGTCAAGCCGCTGGCGGACTATCTCCACGCCCGCAAGATGAAATTCGGCCTGCACCTGATGCGCGGCGTTTACCGCGGCGCCGTCGAGGCGAACCTGTCCGTGAAGGGGACGCGTTACCACGCCCGCGACATCGCCGATGTTAAAAGCACCTGCGGATGGTCGACCCTGATGTACGGGCTCAACATGAGCCATCCGGGCGCGCAGGCCTACCTGGACTCGCTGTTCGAGCTTTTCGGGGAGTGGGGCGTCGATTTCCTGAAGATCGACGACCTGATCTCGCCCTATCATGCCGACGAGGTTGAGGGGTACCACAAGGCGCGCGCGAAAGCCGGCCGGCCGATCGTCATTTCCGGTTCGCCGGGCGACCACACGCCCCTCGATCAGGCGTCCCACCTGCGGCGGCACCTGGAGATGTTCCGGATCACCAAGGACCAGTGGGACAAGTGGAGCGACGTGCTGGTCCAGTGCGAACGCGCGCCCCCGTGGGCGCCGTTCTGCGGCGGCGGGGCCTGGGCCGATCTGGACGCACTGCCGTTCGGCACGATCTTCGACATGGTCAACACACAGAAACCGATCGCCTGCCGTTTCACACGGGACGAAGTCCTGACGTCCATGACATTGCATGGCATCGCGCGTTCGCCCCTCGTCTTTTATGCCGATCCGCTTACACTGGACAATTTCACGAAAGCGGTCCTGACCAATCCGGACGTTTTAGACGCGAACCGGAACGGCACGGAACAGCGCCAGTTTGCCGGCTCCCCGGAACTGCGCAAGTGGATCAGCGTGACGGCGGGCACGGGGAGCAAATTTCTGGCCTTGTTTAACCTGAAGGCGGTACCGGTTCGGGTGGAGCAGTCCCTGGCGGAGGTGGGTTTCCCGAATGGCTGCCGGGTTCGGGACATCTGGGAGAAAAAAAACAGGGGCATTCACAAAACAACGCTTTCCGCCACCGTGGCGGGGCACGGAGTCGGCTTTTTCAGGCTTGATCCACAGTCATGACAACGCCATTTCGCACGAAACAGATTCCGATTCCCAACGGCGACTTCGCGGACGGCGAAGCCGGCTGGACGATCGATAAGACACGCGGCGAGGTCGGCGTCGTCCGGTTGCCGGAAGAGGGCGGCAAACCGGTGTTGCGCATCGTGACGTCCCCCGCGGCCGGAGGCGCCAAAATCGAAAGCGCCCGTGTGCCCTGCCGGGGGCCCGGCCTCCTGGAATTGCACGGGTCGGTTCGCGCGTTTAGCGGCCGCCACCTTGGGTTGTGGGTCCGCGAATACGAAGCGGCCGGAAACCTGCTGCCGTGCTCGCAGAAAAACTGGGGCGAACTGGGCGGTACGGGCGGTCAGTGGAGCGAGGGCCTGTTGATCGGGCAGGTCATCCTGAACCCGGCCACTGTCGAGGTGCAACTCTTCTTTCTGGCTTATCCCCGGGAGAACGAGAGGATCGACATCCATCTCGGCAAGTTGTGGTTTGTCCGGGTGATGCCGCCCATCCCGCCTTATGCCGGCCAGTACAAGCAGCGGCTCGGTGAGTCCGCCAGGCTCACGGCGGCCGACGTGGCGGGCCCGGACGGGATTGTCTATCCCAATTGGACGCAGGTCGGCATTCCGGGAGGGGTTCCCGATGTGCCGGCGGCGGTCCGTCTGGCGGATGACGGGGTGAAAGCGGGAGACGAGATATCCGGCGCGCTGGATCGCGCTTGCCGGGCGGTTGGCGCCCGGGGCGGCGGCGCCGTGCTGATCGGCGAGGGCGACTTCTTCATGGACCGGCCCGTGGTGATTCGCGACAGCGGGGTTGTCATCCGCGGCGCCGGCCGCGACCGGACTCGCCTGGTTTTCCGCTACGCCGTGGGTCAACCGGGAACGGACGCCGGCTTCTACTGGCCGCCCGAGGACGGCGCCGCGGTCGGGCCCGACACGCAGGTGGAAATTCATGCCTACCCCATTCAACTGAAACGGCTGGCGCTGT
The DNA here is from genome assembly GCA_964609905.1 of uncultured Verrucomicrobiota bacterium. GTDB lineage: Bacteria > Verrucomicrobiota > Kiritimatiellia > CAIKKV01 > CAIKKV01 > CAZSUH01. The sequence goes on along the minus strand of CAZSUH010000012.1, from coordinate 15,613 downwards.
TCCGCGACGGGCAGGCGGTGAAGGCGCTCGGCATGGACGGCGGCTGGAGCTGCAAGCTGATCGTGTCCGGCGCCGAGATCGCCAACGGGGCGTCGGGTCCAGTCACGTTGCGGGTCGAGGCCGAGTATGCCGACGGGCACAAAGCCGTGGCGGAACGGCGGGTCCGGTTCGTGCGCGAACCGCAGGCGGAAAAGGCGGGCCCGCCGATCCGCGCGCTGCTCTATTTCAAGGGGTTCGGCATCGAGGATCGGGAGTATCGCCTCGAGGAAGACGGCAAGCGGGGCGACACGGAGGCGGTCCTCCGCGAAACCGGCGGCCTGAAAGCCGGCGACAAGATAGAGCTGCACGCGCCGGGAACGCGGCGCTTCCAGGAGCAGATTCAGCACCTGCAAGGGGGCGACGACTGGAAACGGATCGGGTTTTTCGAGATTCTCGCGATCCGCGGCAACCGGCTGATTCTCAACCAGCCGCTGCGCATCGACTTTCCCGTCGTTGACGGTTCATATGGGCGGCGGATTGTGCCCATTGAGCGGTGCGGGGTGGAGGATCTGGCAATCGAGCACCTCAGCCGGATGCCGGTGACGGCCATCGAGTTCGACTGGTGCTGGGAGGGGTGGGTTCGCCGCGTGAAGGTGCTCAACACGGGCTGCAACGGCGTCTACGCGGAGCGGTCCAAGCGGATCGAAATTCGGGACTGCGAACTGGACGGCGCGTGGAACTTCGACGGCGGCCAGGCTTACGCCGGCTTCACGAGCTGCGCCGACTGCCTCTTCGAGGACAACGTGGTCCGGAAATACCGGCATGGGCCGGTCATGCAGTACGGAACCATGGGCTGCGTGTTCCGCAACAGTCTCTTCGAGGGCAGCGACCTGCAGTGGCACGCGGGATGGTCGACCGAGAACCTGATCGAGAACTGCGTGATCCGGTCGCGGCGCGGCACGGGCAGCTACGGGCACGCCGCCTACGCCACCGGGTCGGACGATCCCGGCCACGGACCCAACGGGCCGCGCAACGTGGTCTACCACTGCGACCTGTCCGGCCAGACGGACGGCGTGGTGTTGCACGGGGTGAACGAGAACTGGATCTTCGCGCACAACCGCATCGAGGTCGAGAAGGGCGCGGGATTTGTCTTCCGGTGCGGATGCTTCGACCATATTATCCGGCATAACGCGGTGTCACTTCGGGACCGCGAATCGCCGTTGCTGAATCTGAAGACGCCCGACTGCGTGGGCATCGACCTGCTGGACAACACGGTGGCGGGCGGAAGCGGCGTGATCGTGGAAGGGGCCGCGGCTCCGGCATTGGATCGGGGCAACCGGGCTGTGCCGTTGGAAGGGAGCGGGCCGGAACGACCGGCGGCGGATCCGCCGTCTATCTATGCGTGGCAAAAGCGCCGTTGTCGAGGACGGCCATGAAACGCACAATATCGTTGATGTGCTGTTGGATCGCATGCCTGTCCTGGAGTTCGGGAACTTGGGGTGCGGACCTGGTTGGCGCCGTATCGGCCGCGTACGAACGGGCACGAGAACAGGCGCGGATCATCCCCATCCAACCGGTGGGCGGGCGGTCGATCGTCGTTGACGGCCGCTTGGGCGAGTGGGCCGATTTCGATCGGACGGCCGCGGCGATCTACCAAAACGGAACTCTGCCGTCGTGCGTCGGATTGCCGGGCCGGCGGGATAAGGCGCAGGTCGGATTCATGACCGCCCACGACATTCTGTATGTCGGCGTGCGCGTGAAGGACGACTCCGTGTTCCATCCCGGCGGCGCCGGGAACCGGTTCGCCGGCGACAGCGTCCGGCTGTTCCTGGACGTGCGCCTGCCGGATGCCGCGGAAAAGCTCCTGAGCAGCGGCGCCTATAGCGACGGCGTGTATGATTTCCAGGTGGCCCCGCCGACGGAGGACGGGCAGCCGGCCGCCTTCCGGCAGAATGCGCAACCCGGGCGCAGGGCCGGCCCGATCCCTATTGCGAGTGCGAAACAGAAGGACGGCTACACGGTCGAGAGGGCGATTCCCTTGCCGAGTGTTCTGGACAGCCCCACGGCCGGCCGTTTCCAGCAGCCATTCGGCTCCGAGGTGCTGGTCCTGGATGCCGACAAGCCGGTTGCCGCCGGCTCAGGAGGGCCGCTGCTGGCCTACTCCTGGGGCAGTTTTGCCGAGGATGTTCTGGCTTCCGCTCCCCCGAACTTCGCCTGCACCGACTATGTGCCGAACCGGCTGCCCGAAATCCGGGCGCTGGTGGACACGACACCGGCGGCCATCGCCGTCGACTATGACCGAAAACGTCAACGCGTTACCGGGTTCGGCGGCAACATCTTCAGGGACGCGGAACCGGGACCGCACGGCGGCGGCAGTGTGCCCGGCCAATTCGGTCCGGGCAGGCCCGGGACCCTCTATATCGCGAAGCATCTGACCCCGGCCTGGATCACCCTGAACATCAGCCTGTACAACTGGGTGAATCCTGGCAGTCCGAAACCGTTCGGGACGTGGACGCCGGACATGTGGACGATCGGCGACCGCGTGGCGGCCAAGGCGATTGCGTCCATGGACGGAACGCCCATCGACCTGATCTGCTGCCCGGAAGGCATACGGGCTGGAGTTCGCGTGTTTCGCCGTCAAGGATGTCTCTTGGGGGGCGTTGACGTTCGACCACAATCCCCAGGACTATGCCGACTTCCTCACGTTCATGGGCCAGTCCTTCGAGAAGGCTGGATTCCGGACGAAGCTTCTGCTCGGCGATGTGGCCAATGCACACGCTTTCCGGTGGTACGCGGGGTTGGTTCCCATCCTGGCGCGCGACCCGGAGCTTCGGCGTTTTGTGGACGGCCTGGGAATCGAGATCACCGGAGGGTGGGACGAAAACCTGGCCACCTACCGCCTGTGGGCCGATCTGGCCGCCTCCATGAACCTGCCGCTGCTGATCACCAGTTTCGGCAGGCCGTACAGCGCGTCTACCGTCTACCTGTTCGACGAGATGCGCATTCAGCAGCAGGTTCTGCGGGAACTGAAGCCGTCGGGGCTGATCATGCGGCAGTTTGTGGCCGAAAAGTCCGGCAAATGGGCCATGGTCTGGGACGGGAAAATCGTGCCGGACGGGAACCGCGGGATCCCGGTCCTGCAAATCGGGAACATGCCGGGCCGCGAGGAGGATGTGCGGCCGGGCATGCGTTTCTGGTTCGCCAAACAGTTTTGCGATCTGACGCCAGCGGGCCATGCGGTGCAGATGGAGTCGGATCATCCCCTGGTGCAGGTGACCGGGTTCGAGGGGCAGCGCGGCGGACGCGACTGCCTGACGCTGCCCATCAGCAACGCCGGCCGCGCTCGCGAGGCCGCCGTGCGCGGACTGCCCCCCGGCGTCAAGCGCCTGCGCCTCGTGCGCAGCGGCGCGGGAGCGGATAGGCCCTTTGAAGAGGAGAAGCGAACGATGAGCACGGGAACGATCAGCGTGGTCGAGCACGGCGCGGTCGCGGACGGCCAAACCGACAACACCCAGGCCATCCAGGCGGCGGTGAACGCCTGCGCCGCGGCGGGCGGCGGGCGCGTGGTCGTGCCGGCCGGCGTGTTCGTCAGCGGCCCCATCTTTCTGAAAAGCAACATCGAATTTCACCTGGAACCGGGCGCGGTGCTGCGGGGGAGCCGGCGCATGGGCGACTATCCGGTTCTGGACGTGAGCGCGAGCGGCTATCACATCGACCGGACCTGGCATGCCTCCCTGCTGACGGGATGCAACTTGGAGAATGTGTCCATTACCGGCAAGGGTGTTCTGGACGGCCAGGGCGACGTGTGGTGGAAAGCGCGGGATGCGAAGGAGTTGAAATTTATCCGGCCCATGGTGATCTTTCTGTTCGACTGCGAGCGGGTGCGGATCGACGGCGTCAAGCTGATCGATTCGCCCTCCTGGAACATGGTGTCGATTCTGTGCCGGAACGAAACCATCCACGACGTCAGCATCCAGAATCCGTGGAAGTCTTACTTCAATTGCGACGGCATCAACCTGATGTCCTGTCGGAACGTGCGGATTTCCAACTGTTATGTGGATACCGGGGACGATGGCATCTGTCTGAAGACGCTCCCGGATTTCGGCATGGTCTGCGGGGGAGCGCAAAACGGGGAGTGGAAGCCGGATTACAGCAAACCCCGCATTCCCTGCGAGGACGTGCTGATCGAGAACTGCGTGGTGGAGCGGGCGCACAGCGGGGTGGGGCTGTGGGCGGAGGTGATCGGCGGCATCCGGAACGTGTCGGTCAACAACTGCCTGTTCGACGGCGCCCGGACCGGCATCCGCATCGCCCGCTACCCGCACCCGGGCGGTTACGTCAAGGACATCCGGATCTCCAACATCGTCATGCGGCGGGTCGAATGGGCGATCGAACTCTCCACGCAACTCACCCATGGCAAGATGGAGCCCGGCCCGGATCCGGAGACGACGCCGGTGTTCAGTAACATCCATTTCAGCAACATCACCGCCACTCAAGCCAGCATCGCCTGCGAGATGTTCGGCATGCCGAAAAACCCGGTCCGGGACATCAGTTTCAGCAACCTGCATATCGAGGCGGATCAGGGCTTCAACCTGCGGCATGCGAAAAACATCCTGTTCGACAACGTGACCGTGGAAAGCCGGGGCGTGCCGTTGCTTGCCGAAGACGTGAAGAACCTGGAATGGCGTCGATTCCAGGCTCCCGTGTTTTCGCGGGAACAGCCGGTGCTGCAAGTTACGCGCGTCCGGGACTCCTGGGCGCATGGCTGCACGGCCGCGCCTGGCACCGGCGTATTCCTGGGCCTGGTTGGCCATGAGAACCAGGTCCGGCTGGAGAGCAACCGGCTGGACAAGGCCGGGATGGCCGAGGCGCCGGTGGTCCCGGCCAATTCCTGGAATAGTTGTTCGCATGCCTACACGGGCAGTCGGATGATTCGAGACACGGGCGACCGCAACACGTGGCTGCCGGTTTCGGCGGCGGTGATGGCCGCCATCCGCCGCCGGTGGACGCCGGAGCAGGTGGATCGGATCCATTCGACGTCGCGCGTGGAACCCAACGCTCGCAACGGGGCGGAGGTGGCCGATCCAAACGAACGGCGCCGGATTTATATCATCGAGGCGCGGGATGTAGCCGAACGGCTGGTGATCTTCGAGGATGGCGAATTGCTTCGCGCGGTGACCGATCCGGACTTTCATGCCCATGTGTGGAAAGGGATGTAAGAGCATGATCGATGTGGCGGCATTCGGCGAAATCCTGTGGGACATGATCGAGGGAAAGCCCCATATCGGGGGGGCGCCCTTCAACCTGGCCGCGCATGCCGTCCGCTGCGGGCTCCGAGCCGCCGCCGTCTCGCGCGTGGGGAATGACCCGCTGGGAAAGTCGGCGCTGGCGGAGATGGACCGGCTGGACGTGGATCGGCGCTGGACGGGCGTGGACCCCGATCGTCCCACGGGCACGGTGACGGTGACGCTCTCGGCGGGCCAGCCCTCCTACACGATTCATGAGGGCGTGGCGTGGGATTTTATCCGGCTGCCGGCCGGGTCCCTGGCCGCGCTGGCGGCCCAGAAACCCCGCGCCGTCTGCTTCGGCACGCTGGCCCAACGGGGTGAGGTGTCTCGCCGGACGCTCGGGCAGGTGCTGGATGCGTTCGCGAACGCCGAGTTGTTTTATGACGTGAACCTGCGGCAGTCATTCTGGAGCGGTCCTCGGGTGGAGGCCGGTCTGGGGCGCGCCACGCTGGTCAAGGTGAACGGCGATGAGGCGCGGGTGCTGGGCGGGCTGCTCTTCGGCGGCGCGTTGGAACCCGGCGGCTTTATCCGGGCGGTACTCGACCGGTATCCCGGCGTGCGGGCCGTAATCGTGACCCTGGGTGCCGAGGGATGCGTGGTGCGTCGGCGGGGCGAAGGCCCTGTGCGGTGTCCCGGCGTGAAGGTGAAGGTGGTCGACACCGTGGGCGCGGGCGATGCCTTTTCAGCGGCATTCCTGGCGGCCTGGCTGAACGGCGCCTCCGCCACGGCCGCGGCCGAAGCCGGCAACAGGCGGGGTGCCTGGGTGGCCTCCCGCCCCGGCGCCGTGCCGGATGAGGCGTGAGACGGATTGGCAAGGAACCATGAACGAACGACCAACGATCGGCCTGAACCGGCTCTGGCGGTTTTCGCCCGATCCCCATCGGGACGGCGAATCACTGGGCTTCTGGAAGGCCGATCGGGATTTCCCCCTGTGGCGTGAAGTGGCCGTGCCGTGCTGCCAGGGAAAAGGGTTGGGGAAAGCGGCGTTGAGTTTTGCGATGAACAGGCTGGCTGAATGGCACGACCGCTGCTATCTGGTCACCTCCACGGAACGGATCGCCGCGATCAAGCTGTATTTGAGTTTCGGATTTGAACCGGACATGACGCCGGCTAACGCCCGCGCCGCCTGGAGCGAGTTAAACGGACGGCATCGTCATCCGGCGTTGAACCGGGCACGGGTTGACAATCGGCGATCTTCAGAATAACGAAGGAACCACGATGAAACGATCGAGCATGAGCGTGTTGACGATTGCGGCACTGGCCGGTTCGGCCTGGGGGGCGGAGCTTTTGAAATGGGCGGGATACGAAAAAGATCCGCATCCCTGCCTGTATATCACCACGCGCGATGTGGAGCGATTCAAACAGGTTCGCCCGGATCGGGCCGGTTTGAAGCCGGATTTAACGTGGGCGTCCGGGCAGGGGGGGCTGGACCAGGCGATAGCCGCCGCACTGACCGCCGACAATGCAAGCGCGCAGAAGTCGGTGGCGGACGGCGCGCTCAAGGCGATGGACGCCCTGCTCGCGCGGATTCCGGAAACGATCAACAAGAACACGGGGCCCCATGCCTATGCCCGGGAGTTCGGCGAGGCGGCGGGCTTGGCGGACGCGGCGCTGGCGGGAAGCGCGCTGACCCCGGAGGCGAGGGAGCAGTTGCTGGCCAAAATCGCGAAGGTCAACTATCTGATCAACGATCCGAACTATTGGACCGTCGAAGCCGGCAAGAGCCTGTGTCCGAACATGTTTTCGACCGCCGCGGGGTACCGCCTCACGATGGCCGCCCTGATTCCGTCCCATCCCCAGGCGAAAGGTTGGTTCGGCGGGGCGCTCAAGGAACTGAAGGAGGAACTGGACGGCTGGGTCGATGCGGGCGGCGGCATGATCGAGTGTCCCCACTATTCGATGGTGGTCTTCGACCAGTGGATCGGCGCGTTCCTGATCGCGAGGAACGCGGGCGCGCCGGACGCGGGCTTCCTGTTCGACGCCAAGTTGCGCAAGGCGATCGAATGGTTCGGCAACATCTCCACGCCGCGCGATCCGCGCAACAACGGACTCCGCCGCCTGCCGTCGCTGGGGCATACGTATGTCAACGAACGGACCGGCATGTTCGGCGTGATGGCCTGCCTGTGGAAAGACAAGGATCCTCAATTTGCCGCCCAGATGGAATGGATGCACCGGGAACACGGGTCGTTCGGCGAACCCGGGATTTTGAGCTACTATCCCGCCCTGATGGGCTATCGCCTCTTTTTCAAGGATAGCGGCGTGGCGCCGAAAGCGCCGGCCTGGAGCAGCGCCGTGTATTCCGAAACGGGGGTGTTGTTGAGGAACACGATCGGATCCGACCGTGAAACGACCCTCTACATGATTGCGGGACGCAACCATTCCCACTACTTCAACGATTCGGGCAGCATCACGATCTGGGGCAAGGGCCGGGAACTGCTCGACGAGGACTCCTACCAGTTCCGGCGCAGCCCGGACTCCCGGAGCGTGCACAGCATGCCGGACAAGCCCGCGACCTTCAATGAGGAGCGGGTGATGGCCCTGCACGAATTCAGCGCCTCGCCCCAACTGGACTATGCGCGCGGGAACCGGCGCGGCTGGCAGCGGCAGATCGCGTTCGTGAAGGATGCCGATCCGCTGGGGCCCAACTACTTTGTGGTGGCGGACACGTTCGACGCCAAGTCGGTCCCGACGATCTCGCGGTTCTTCGTGCTGGCGGAAAAGGTGGCGGCGAACGGCCCGGCCGTGATGGTGACGGGCAAGGACGACGTGGACATGGACATCGTGTTCGTCTCGCCGGCCAAAGCGGCGCCCGAGGCGCACACCAACCACGTGAGCCTGGCGGTTGGAAAGGATGGGACCGTGATGGCGGTGTTGTTCCCACGGCTGAAAACGGAGAAGCCGCCTCAGGTGACGGCGCTGGCGGACGGCAAGGGCGTGAAGGTCGTGACGTCGGCGGGCACGGATTACCTGTTTCTGAATCCCGAACCATTCTCTTTCTCAGTGGGGGATGTGGTATTCGAGGGGCGAGTCGGGCTGGTGCGAGTGCGCGACGGGAAGGCGGTCAGAACGGTGGTCGAAGCCTGCGACGTGAAGACGGATCGGGAAGGCGGCGACCGCGAACTGCGCGCGATCCCGTGGAACGGACCCTCGTATCCGGTGTCTCCGGATGAATGAAAAGCGCTTGCGCTCAAACGACAGGTGGGGTAGCGTTAGATTCCATTTTAAAGCTTGTCGTGGGCGTCCAATGTGGAGTCCGGCGCTTGAGTACGACTAAGATTACCGATCGGTCCATGCAACCCGCGCAGGTGCGGATCCAGAACCGCCAGGGGCGCCCCGCCGTGATCGTCAACGGCAGGCCGTTGCCGATCGTCGCCTACAGCCCCGTCTGCATGCGCCGGCGCGAACTGTCCCTCGCGCAGACCGCGCGATTTTTCCCCCACGGCCTGACCGCCTACCTGGTGACCATTCCCAGCATCGTTTTCACCGACTGGGCCTGTTTTTACGACACGCCGTTCTGGGAAGGCGACCGGATCCGTTCCCGGCCGATGGCGCCGTCAGCCGGTTCGCTGGACGAGCAGGTGAACCACATCCTGCGGGGCGATCCGGGCGCGTGGCTCATCGTGCGGTTCTTCACCCACGAGCCGAAGACCTGGCTGGACCGGCATCCGGACCAGTTGTTCGTCACCGAAACCGGCGAGCGGCTGCGGGTGCCGTCGCTGGCCTCGGATCTCTACTGGCGGCAGGCGGCCCGGTTTGCCGCGGCGATCGTGGCCCACTGCGAGGGCCGGCCGTGGATGCGCCGGATCATCGGGTATGCCGATTTCGGCCGGATGGAGGGCTCCCATGAGCCGCTGCTCAGGCATTTCCAGTTCGATCACAGCGCGCCGATGCGCAAGCGGTTCGGACGACCGGTGCCGAAGGACAAGTTGCGCGGCGCCGCGCCCGACGTGGCGGCGTTGCCATACTGGCAGCCGGAAGCCGAGAACCGGGATCTGCGCGACTACCTGCGGCTCACGCGTCGGCTCTATCACGACGGGTTCAAGCGGATCGCCGCCGCCATGCGGACGGAACTCAAGAAACGCCGTCGAATGCGCTTCATCGTCCATGACGCGCTCAAGCAGCCCATGCAGGGCTGGGACAACACCGGATTTTTTGACGACCAGGAGCCGTGGCCGCTGGCCTATCCGGAACTGATGGCCGGCTCGGGGCACATCGGCGTGGCGCCCCTGTTCGACGCGCCGGGCGTGGACGGGCTGATCACGCCGCACGACTACCAGGCGCGCGGCATCGGCGGCGTGTGCCAGCCGGAAGGCGCGGCAGACTCGGCCGTGCTGCGCGGCAAACTGATGCTGAGCGAGATGGACACGCGCAGCTACACCGGGGCGGATCCGATCTTTCCGGCTCGTGACGACAAGGAGTTTGCCGCCATCACCTGGCGCAACATCGCCGACAGCCTCACCCGCGGTTACCAATCGTATTGGATGGATGTCTTCCAGGATTGGTTCGCGAGCGCGGGGATCCACGCGGCCATCGCGCGGCAAGTCGAGGCGCTCAAGGAAGCGGCCGCCTGGCCGCATGCCGATGTGCCGGGAATCGCCATGGTCCTGGATGATGAGGCGGTGTTGGAGACCAACGGTGACGGCCGCTTCCTGCAGGAAGCGGTCATGACCGAATGGAAAACCGGGCTGGCCCGCTGCGGCGTGCCGTTCCGCATTTATCTGTTCGACGATCTGAGCCGGGGGAATTTTCCCGAGCACCGGGTGTTCTATTTTCCCAACTTGTTCCGGGTCGATAACAAACGGCTGACGCTGTTGCGGAGGAAGGTGTTCAAGGACGGGCATGTCGTGGTGTGGGGCCCCGGCTCCGGGATTTCCGACGGGCAGCGAATCGGTCCGGAATCGGCGACCCGGCTGACGGGATTCGCCTTCGACTGGCTGCCGGTGAATCATCCGCGCCGGACGTTGATCGACAACTTCGAGCATCCCATCACCTGGGGGTTGCCGGCCGACACGCTGTTCGGAAGTCCGCTGCCTTACGGCCCGGTTCTGTTGCCGAAGGACGGGGTTCGGCTGGGTCAGGCGTGGACGAAAAACGGCCGGCTGGCGTCGGGCCTGGCGGTGAAGGACAGGGGCGGCTGGCAGTCGGTGTTCACAACGGCCGTGCCGCTGCCGGCGAACGTGTGGCGTAATCTGGCGCGTGTTGCCGGAGCCCATGTGTATAACGAGGGCAACGATATACTGATGGCGGATCGGGGGATGGTGGCGCTCCACTCCGCGCAGAGCGGACGCAAGCGGATCGACCTGCCCGGCTCGTTCGATGTCTGGGATGTGGTCAGCGGGAAGCGGATCGGGCGGCGGAGGCGATGCATCGTATTCGATTTGCGAGCCCCGGAAACGTGTGTGTTCCGGCTGGAGCAGGGGCCGTCATGAACCGGAATCCATTAGCCGACCGCCCGTTTACTTTTGCCGCGCAGTTTTTCCGCGAACCGCACCGGCCGCTCGCGGAATTGAAACGGGACATGCGGGCGGTCAAGGCGCTCGGGCTGAACACGATCAAGATCCAGGAGGCCTGGAGCTACGAGGAGCCGGACGAGGGGAAGTACGACTTCCGGCTGATGGACGAGTTGGCCACCGAGGCGGGCCGGAACGGGCTCCAACTCTTTTTCACGATCTGCCTGGAAGCGCCGGCGTGGGCGTGGAAAAAATATCCGGACGCCCGGATCGTGAACGAGGAGGGGAAGCCGCTTACCAGCACGAATGCCTACGGCTATACGGACGGCAAGCCGGGCCCCTGCTGGAACCACCCGGGCATGCGGGAAACCGCCCGGCGCTTCCTGGCGGCCTTTGCGAAACGGCTGGGCCGGCACACGAACATCGTCCTGTGGCAGGCTTACCAGGAGCTGAACTGGTGGCGCACGTCGGTCGAATGCTACTGCCCCCGCTGCCTCGCGCGGTACCGGACGTGGCTGAAAGCGCAGTATGGCACGCTGGCGGCGTTGAGCGCAGCCTGGATGATCCCCGTGCGGGACTGGGCCGACATCGAACCGCTCCGCCCCCGCGGCGGGCCGGCCTACGCCGACTGGTGGCGGTTCACCCGCGGCCAGGCCATGCTCATGTTGAAGTGGCGGGCGGACACGCTGCGCGCCAACGATCCCGGGCATCGGCCGGTGTCCGTCAATGTCTCGGGGCCCCATTTCGGCCAGGAATGGGATTGGCGGCTGGCGGAGAACGCGGAGATCAGCGGCGTCTCGTTCTATCCCACCTATTTCCACCTGGCGCCGATTCCGGGCCCGGAGCCCAAGCCCTTCCCGGATCGCCGCACGCTGCTGCCGCACGACCTGTGGCACACCTGCCTGTGGTTCGACTCGATCCGCGTGGCGGCGCGGGGCCATCCCTGGGCCTCCGAATTTCAGGGAGGCCCCGCCGGCGGCGGGATGCATCACGGCGTCGACCCGACGGCCGGGGACATGCGGCGCTGGCTGTTCCTGGCGCTGTCTTCGGGCATCCGGGGCGTCTCCTTCTGGAATCACCGGCCGGAGTTTTACGGGGGAGAGGCGCATCGCTACGGCATCTTCGGCCGGGACCTGGCGCCGTCCGCGAAATCGCGCGAGATCGGCGCGATCGCGAACGCGGTGGGCCGGCACGAGGCCCTGTTCAAGACCGGCCGGCTGGCCGACGTCGAAACGGCCATCCTCGTCAATGACGATACGGCGCGCCATCTCGAAATCAACAACCTGACGCCGGTCGGGGTCAAGTCGGTCTGCGGACTCTACCGCACGCTGTGGGCGATGGGCGAGCATGCCGATTTCGTGGCGTTTTCCGACCTGGCGGCGGGCCGGGCGAGGGCGTACAAGGCGCTGTTCCTGCCGTTTGCGCCGGCCCTGTCGGACGCGCATGCCGGCTTGCTGAAGCGCCATGTAGAGGAGGGCGGAACGCTGATCAGCGAGGCGTGTCCGGGACGCTGGTCGGACCGGGACATGGCCAACCTCGAAACGGGTTTTGCGCCGGGCCTGGATGCCGTGTTCGGCTGCCGGGACGGCGTTCTCCGGATGTGCGTGGAGCAGGACGGGGAATTCTACAACAAGGGCTATCGCCCATACAACTGGCCGGAGGAGTATATCGGTCCGTTGCATCTGAAAGGAACGGGCGCGTTCCGGGGAATCGCGCTGCCGGCCTCGTTTTACGTGGAAACATTCGACCTGACGACCGGGCGGCCGATTTTCACGCACGAGGGCAAACCGGCGGGCGTCGTCAACCGTTTGGGGAAAGGCACGGCCTACCTGTTCGGCACCTTCCCCAGTGTGGCCATGATGCATGCGGCCCGGGATCGCGGGCTCGAAAAAACGCTCCAGGTGATTTTCGCGCGGTCGAAGATTCGCGGGAACCGGCGCGGAAAGCTGATTCTGCGACGGTTGACGAGCCCTTCCGGGGAGGTCTGGTTTTTGATCAATCCCACGGACAAGCCCGTGGCGCAGCGCCTCGCGTTTCCGCGTGGGGCGGCGGTCGAAACATTGGTGGAAGGAACGCGGATTGGAAAACGGGTCGTGGTACCCGCTTTTTCGGTCGGCGCGTTTGTGGTTCGTTCAAAAGGGGATTGGCGCACATGAAAAACGCTTTGCCGCGGTGGCGCGGATTCAACCTGCTGGAAAAATTCTCTGCCGAGGATGCCGTCGAAAGCGGTTCGGGCCGCCGCAATCCGCCGTTTCGGGAGACCGATTTCCAGTGGATCAGCGACTGGGGGTTCGACTTCGCGCGCCTGCCGATGTCGTACCGGTGCTGGTCCAGTCCGGACCGGTGGATGGAAATAGACGAGTCGGCCCTCGACGATGTGGACGCGGCCGTGGAATACGGACGTCGCTACGGGGTTCATGTCTGCCTCAACCTGCACCGGGCGCCGGGCTATTGAGTCAATCCGCCTCCGGAGCCCCGGAGCCTGTGGCGGGATGCCGACGCGCTGGCCGCCTGCTGCCACCACTGGCGAACGCTGGCCGTGCGATATGCCGGGATTCCATCCGCCCGGCTCAGCTTCGACTTGCTGAACGAGCCCCTCGCGCCGTGCGAAGCCATGACCCGGGCTGAACACGAGCGCGTCATCCGCGACCTGACGGCGGCTATCCGGGAGGCGGATCCGGAGCGGCTGGTCATCGCCGACGGCCTGTGCTGGGGCAATGAGCCGCTTTTCGAGCTGGCGGATCTGGGCATCGGCCAGAGCTGCCGGGGCTACATGCCGATGGGCGTCAGCCACTACAAGGCGACATGGGTGGGGGGGGACAAGTATCCGCCTCCCCGATGGCCGGGCGGCATTCATTGGGGGGAGGCCTGGGATCGGGCGCGCCTGGAAGCGTATTATGCGCCGTGGGCCAAGCTGATCGAACAGGGCGTCGGGGTCCATTGCGGCGAATGCGGATGTTGGAACAAAACGCCGCACGACGTCTTCCTGGCTTGGTTCCGGGACGTGCTGGAGATTCTCACCAGCCATGGGATCGGCTATGCGCTCTGGTGTTTTCGGGGGGATTTCGGCATCCTGGACTCCAACCGCCAGGACGTTGCCTACAAGGACTGGCATGGCCATGCCCTGGACGAGAAGCTGCTGACGTTGCTCCAGGCCGGGAGTTAGCGCTCCTCGGTGCCCCAGAAGAGCAGATCGGCGCTGACTTTCAGGAGATATTCCGTGCGCCAGGCGTTGTCCCGCGTCCATTGCAGTTCGGGCGTGACCTGGAGGTAGATCCATTTCCGGTGCCAGGGCCGGCGTATCACGAAGCCAAGGCGGGTGGCGTCATGGGAGGTGACCTCCTCGCTGTGACCGAAGAGACTGAACCGCAGGTACTGGCCGCGGGCCACGTTGCGGTCGCCGAATAGCCGCTCCCAGGAGGGGGTGCCCTCGAGGATCGCATCCACGTGGCCGATCCGGAACGTCTGCTCCCCCTCCCAGCCTTCCGACCGTTGCGTCAGGCGCACGGAAGTCAGGGACTGTACAAAGCGATTTTTACGGGGACCCCACCAGCGATGCGAGCTGAAACTGGTGACCGTGCCGAGCCCCTCGCCGCTTTCGGCAAACAGGCGCTGGACCGGGCGGAACACCCAGGGATTCCGCCTCAGGAGCGGATCCCACTTGAGCTGGGCAAACGCCACCGGCGGATTCCGCATGCGGACGCCGGCGTCCGACTCGATATCGAGCTTTTTAGCCATGCGGCTGATGCCGATGTGGGTGCCCTGGTTGCGGTCCGAGTCGTCCACGCCCGGCAGCAGGTCGTGCGAGCGGCTGCGCAGATACAATTTCCACTGGTGTTCGAGACTCGGCAGTTCCACGTCCGCGTCGAAGGTGGGCGTCAGGGTGAATCGGACGTCTTTGCCCTCCGAGCTCGTTTTGCCGGTGAACGAGACGCGAAAGCGGGAGACGGGCGGATTCTCGAGCCGGTTGGTCTCCGAACGGAAAAAAGCGTCCGCGCGGAGCACGTGGCCCTCCAGCGTGGGGGAGACGTTGGCGTGAATGAACTCCAGGCGCTCGGTATAGGTGGCAAAGCGGGCGGGTTTGGCGAGCGTTCGCGTGACGGGAACGGTGTTGGTCAGGTCGGCGCGCATGCCCAGCACGGGGATGGGGTTGGTCGAAGCCGTGCCCGCCGGGGGAAGAAAATAGATGGGCAAGGCGTGCGCGGAGGCGACCCACCATCCCAGTAACAGGGGGAGGAAGGCGGCCATGGAAAGGCGCGGCTTAATGGTCGTCCCTCCGCAGATCGACCAGAAAGAAGCCGAGCACGAAATCGGCGGCCTCGACGGGATCAAAGCCGACTTCGGCGCCGACGATCACCACGTGGGCGCCGGCCGTGATTTCCGAATTCGAATAACCGGGCTCGCCCGGCAGGTCGTCGGTGGCGTCCACGCCCAGAAGGGCCAGTCCCTTTTCCTGTTCCAATCCGGCCAGGGGCGGGAATTCGGGTTTGTTGCGCGGGCCGGGCAGGCCGAGATAGGCGCTATGGTATTCGCCCGCGTAGAGCGTGGCATGTTTCGTGACACGAAAATTCAGGGCCAGGCCGGGTCCCACGCGGACCCGGGCGCGGAAGATGTCGACGAGATCCAGGACGCGGTTGGGAAGGTACCAGAGCAGGCGGTGTTGGAGGGAGGGGGCGGCGGATGGGGCGTTGGTCTCCTGTGCGGCGGTGGGGCTTGCGGCGGCGAGTCCGAAAAGGAACGCAACAAGCAGAAAGAGACGAAGTTTCATGAGCGAAATCGTATCAAACCGAGCCGGGCCGGCAAAAGCAAAACAGGAGCCGATTGCGCTGTAGCCATAAACTGGGAGGCGCGGGAAGGATGGCATGAGGGGGTCGGCGTTTCGGCCGCGGCCTGGCG
>CAZSUH010000011.1:0-42953 GCA_964609905.1 uncultured Verrucomicrobiota bacterium | reverse complement strand
AGCCTCCAAAATCACACAATAGACATGCGCTTGCGCGAACAGCGCAATCGGCTCCAGGGATGGCGGGTCGCCTTGACAGCGGCTGGCGGTCGCGTTTATGCTTCATGCAAACAGGAGAACGGGTATGCTCGAGTTGAACGACACTCAAAAAAACGCCGTTAAGGCCTGGGTGGCCGACGGCGCCGGCATTTCGGAAGTCCAGAACCGGCTGATCAAGGAGTTCGGCCTCCGCCCCACCTACATCGACGTCCGGCTCCTGATTTTAGATTGCGGCATCACGGTCCAGGAAAAGAAACCCTCGCCGGCCGACCTCAAGAAGGCGGAACTCGCGCCGCCCGGGGAGGCGGAGGCGAGCGTGGAGGAAGCCGGCGCGCCCCCGGTTCCCGGGGGACCGCCCGCCGGCTCCAGCCCTGTGAAGGTGGAGGTCGACCGCCTGATGAAACCCGGCGCCCTGGTGAGCGGAACCGTCGTGTTCAGCGACGGCGTCAAAGCCCAGTGGTCGCTGGATCAGACCGGCCGCCTGGGTCTGGGCGGAGTGACGCCGGGCTATCGCCCCAGCCCATCCGATGTGCAGGAATTCCAGTTGGCCCTCCAGAAGGAGCTGGCCAAGCAGGGGTATTAGAACAGCAGCAGGTTCAGCCAGGACTCGCCGTTCCGGCCCAGCACCCACCCCTGGCCGCGGTTCACCACCAGATGACGGCCGTTGCGCCCGAGCGCCGCTTCGTCCACCCCCAGCACCATCGCCGGCATGCGGCCCAGCCGGACCGTTTCTTCCGGCGTGGCATTCCGTCCCGACAGCGGCACCCCGCCCTCGGTGCAGGCCACGACCAGCGCCGGCCCTGCCGGCGCGGAGTCCGTCCACAAGGCCGGATGACGGCTGAAAAAATCGGGCATGCGGCCCCGGCTTCGCACCGCAAGCGTGATGGCGACGGGAAGGCTTTGCAGGTGTGCGAGCATGGTAAAAGAAGCATTGCCCGAACAATCGCTCATCGCCCGGATCGGATCGACTCCCAGGAGGTTCCGGCCGTTGAAGATGCCGTGCGGGTTGGGGAAGCCCTCCTTTTTCGACCATGCCGAAAACCGGGTGTTGGCCAGCAGCCCGATCTCGAAATGCAGATGCGCCCGGTTCCGCGGAATGATGGAGGAGGGCGTATGGCCGACCGTCCCGAGCCGCGTGCCGCGGGTGATGGGAACGCCCGCCTTCACGGCCGGCTCGATGGCCGCCAGGTGGGCATAGAGCGTGTAGATGGCGCCCGCCGGATCGGGGTGCAGCAGCACCACGTATTGTCCGTAATTGGAATCGCCCGCCGCGCGGTTGGTATACGCCACGCGCCCGTCGGCCACGGCCATCACGGGATCGAGTGGGTTGCCCCTGGCGTCCCGCGATACGACGGCGATATCCACCCCCTCGTGGAACGAGGCCAGCCCCTTGTTGCCTGTGCGGGTGGAGCCGAAGAGTCCGGATTCGGGCCGGCCAGAGACGGTGGGCTGGATGCCCCGCTCCCAGCCCGGACCGAACAGGGCTTGCTGCGGCGAGGGGAAGATCATCCGGCCCAGGGCGGGACCGGCATCCGCCGCCGGCCATACGAGTTCGGCCGGTTCGGGTTGCGGCAGCATTCGGGTTTTCCAATGAACGAAGCCCAGAAACGCCGCGGCCACCCCCAACGGAAGCAGCATCCACCCGAACGCCGCCGAACGGAAAACCGCGGGACGGCGGACGCGACGGCTGGATTTGAAATGGCGCAGGTGTGTCATGACGGAAAACGGGTATTATGAAACCCCTGGCCGCGGATGCAAGCGAATATGTAAGTTCCTGATATGGGTAATTTAGCCGAATCGGGTACGCTTTCCCCTTTTTGGCGCCGGGACGGTTTTCCGGCCGCCACGAACCAGGCCGGTGTTTCACATCGTGGGAAGGAAACGGGCATGAGGGCGAGTGCGCGCGTGTGGCTGGCCGCGGCGGCGGTCGCGGGAAGTGCGGTGTGGTCGGGCGCCGGCGAGTCGGGCGTTCCTGTCCGCGAGGTGGTCATTCGCGGCGACGCGGACGTGCCGGCCCGGGAAGGCCTTTTGGAGGAGTGGAAGGCCGGGCTGATCGGCCAAACGCTGACACCCGGGGAGATCCAGGAACAGGCGCGGCGCCTCCGCGACGCGCTCCGCGATCGGGGCTACCTGCTGGCCGCCGTGCGCACGCCACCCGCCGATTACGCCTCCGGCAGGGTGCCCATCGATGTGGATGCGGGCCGCTTTGGCCGCCTCACCCTGACCGGGCCCGGCGGCGCGCCGTTTGCCGCCCGCTGGTTCAGCGACGACCAGCTGCGTTACCGGCTTTCCGGCATGGCCGAGGGCGAGCCGTTCAACGAGTCCGTGTTTTACCGGCACATCCTGGGCGTCAACGCCCATCCCGATCTGGTGGTCGATCCCGCGATCCGGGTGCGCAAGGAAACCGGGAACGGGTGGGCCCGGCGATATGCGGATCTGACCTGCGCGGTGACCGAGTCCCGGCCCCTGCACGCCCTGTTCACGGCGGACAACGCCGGGCTGGAGGAGACCGGCGAATGGCGCGCGTCCGCCCTGATTCAACACCTCAACCTGACCCGGCACGACGACATCCTTTCCGTCTGGCTGGGCCCGGTCTCCTCCGATTCCGGCTCCAGCCGATCGGCCGCGGCCGGTTACTTCCGGCCCCGTCTCTCGGGCCGAGGCGGCCATACCCTGGTCTATGGCGGCTACTCCGACGTGGATGCGCAGGAGGTGGCCGACTATTTTTCCATTCGCGGCAAGGGCTGGTTTTTCGGCGCGCGCGCGGGCTGGCGGCTCGCGGCCAATCCGGCGCGCGAGGTGGTGCTCACCGCCGGCGCGGCCTGGCGCAACCAGGAGGAGACGCTGTCCGTGGAGAAGGGCGGGACGACGTATGACGGCGAAACCCGCACCGTGGCCGTTCTGCCGCTTTCCGTCGGCCTTCAGGTGACGCCGCTCCGGCTGGACGGCTGGGGCGGCCGAACCTTTTTCGAGGCCGAGGCCGTGTGCGGGCCCGGCGGCCTGGTGGGGAGCGAGGAGGAGATGGAGGAATTCCGGCCGGGCGCCGAGTCGACCTATCTGGTCGGCCGCCTGCGCCTGGCGCGCCTGCAGCCGCTGGGCGGATCCGACAAGGCGCGCGCGGGCGAGTCATGGCTGCTCTTCGGGCGGATGGAAGCGCAGGTTGCCAACGGGGCGCTGCTGGGGGCCGAGCAGCTTGCGTTGGGCGGGATGGAGTCCGTGCGCGGTTTTCCGGAGCGCGTGATCATGGGCGATCAGGGCGGCAGCGCGTCATTCGAGTTGCGAACGCCCCTGGCCGGCAGGGGGGCCGCCGGGCGGCTGCAGGCGGTGCTGTTTGGAGATGCGGGCCATGCCATCCCCGAGGGTGAGGACGGCGCGGATGCCGTGACCGTGGCCGGCGTGGGCGCGGGCCTGCGGCTGGCGCTGGGGCGGCACGCCCAGGTGCGGGTGGATTATGGCGTGCCCGCGGCCGGCGCGTCGGACGTGGAAGATCGAACGGGGACGGATGTGACGGGCGGTCGCGCGCATATCCGGGCCACGGTGCAATTTTAAAGACAGGGGGAGCGCACGATGAATCGCAAATCAGGCATGAGCGGACTCGCGGCGGGACTGGCGGTCCTGATCGGACTTTGGGAGGTGTCCGCCGCGCCGCCACCGCCGCCGGGCGGCGGGACGGTCAAGCCGCCGGATACGCCGCCGCCGGGCCGGATCTATTTCGAGGATCACGTCGTCATCGTGGGGCCGGGTTTCGTGAAGCCCGAGGTGGATGCCGGCACCGTGTTCGTGGATCTCTCCAAACTGGATCCCGACGCGGTCGATCCCGCCACGCCGAATCCGGCCAGGAAAATCGAACGAACCGTGGACGAATTGGTTCGGGTCAAGGGGCAGGTGGAGTCGGCCACCGGAGCGATTCCGGCCGGTTTACTCGATCCGGCTTCGTGGCTGGCCGGTCTTGTCGAGTCCGACATGACCGCGGGGCGGGGCGTGTTCGACGATCCGGCGTTTCTTCACGAGGATGTGGGCGGCGGCGAGGCGGCGGCTCCAGACCGCACCGAGCAGGCTCGTTCCGGCGGCGTGGCGGTCCAGGCCGCGCCCGATGCGCCCGCGCTCACCCCGGCGGAGCGGCGGCGTCCCGCCGACCGCGTCACGCCCTCCTACTGGCAATTGCCCATTCGCTAGGCCTGTGATAGGCTGTCTGTTCCGATGCACGACGCCTTCCATCCGCTCATGGCCGCCGAACGCACCGACCGCGGTCTCGTGCGCGAGGACAATGAGGACGCGCTTCTCAGCCTGCCCCGCGCGGGGCTTTTTGCCGTGGCGGACGGCATGGGCGGCGCCCGCGAGGGCGAGGTGGCGGCCCAGGCGGTGGTGGATCATCTGCGCGAGGCCAGCGAGGACGAGGCGCTTTCCCTGCCGGCCCGGATCCGCCGGTGCCGCGAGGCCATCAACGAGGCCAGCGTCTGGATCCGGCGATATGCTTCCCGGAACGGCAATCCCGGCATGGGCACCACGATCGTGGCGCTTCTGTTCGATCCCCATGACCCCAGCCGGGCCGCGGTATTGCATGCGGGGGATAGCCGGCTCTACCGCCTGCGCGACGGCGTGTTGGAGGCCCTAACCCGCGATCACTCCGTGGCGGCCATGACCGGACTCGGCAACGAGTTCCAGGTGCCCGCCTTGTTCCGCGGCGTCATCACCCGGGCCGTCGGCGTGCGCCGTCACGTCGAAACGGAAACCAATTTCCTCGAGGTGCGGAGCGGGGATTTGTATCTGCTCTGCACCGACGGACTGTACGGTCTGGTTCCGCACGAGGCCATGACCCGCATCCTGGCCGCGGGCCATGACCTGGACGCCATGGCCGTGGAACTGGTCGAGGCCGCCCTGGCGGCGGGCGGCGACGACAATGTGACGGTGGTCCTGGTGCGCCCGGCGCCCCGCGCCCCCGTGAGCGACGGGCTTTCGCCCGATCCCGCCCGGCCGGGGTCTCCTCCGTTCCCGTGGAGGGGGCTCATCAGTCTGCTGACGATCGGCTTGCTGGGCCTTCTCGGCGCCTGGTTCGCCTTCACGCCGTATTGCGCCGCGCGCCCGCCCGGGCCGGCGGACACCCCGGTTTCCGAGGCGCCCGTGTCCGAAGTTTCGCGCGCCGTGCCCGTCGTTTCGCGAGGCATGGCCGCGCCTCCGCCGGCGCCGGATCCCGCGCCGCCCGTCCTTGACGCGGCAGCCGCCTGGACACGCGAGCGGGATGAGGTGGCCGCCGAACCCGACCGGGTTCGAAGCCGCCATCTGGCCGTGGTGGCGGCCTTTGACCGGCTTGCCAACTGGAGCGGCGTGCCGGTCGAAGCGCCGTCGCTCATGATCCTGGGCCGGCCGGAGGAGAAACCGGATGCCTGGGTCCGTTATCTCGACCAGGCGCAGGCGCGCTGGTTGACGGCGTGTTCGAACGCCGTGGCCCGGATGCGGGCGGAATCCGCCTGCCTGACCCCCGACCGGTTGGCGGCGCTCTGGAACTGGTCGTTCGCTCCACGCGGAGAAACCGATCCGGCGCCTCTCCGGGCGGCGCAGGCCGCCCGGGATCGGTGGGTGGAGGAGGTGGACCGCATGGTCCGTTATCTCGCGGCGGAAACCGGCGCCGCGCCCTTCCTGCACCGCCTGCCGCCGGACCTGTTCAGTCCGGAACGGAGCGCGGCCGTATGGGGCGACCGCGCCTGGAGCGCCGCGCTTCCCTGGGTGGATCAGGTGTGGCGGCGCCACGATTACTGGACCGCGCAACAGCGGGGCGGGCACGGGGGGGATGTGGACGAGACCATCCGCCTGGCGAACGCCTTCTGGGCCGGTTTCAAAGCCATGAATTACGAGATCCGACCGTGGCGGAATAGCATGAAACCGGAACAGGCGGAAGCCTTGCTCGACCGGTTGCGGGAGTCGCCGGCCGGGTTAGTGGCGGAAAAGGAGCCGAAACCGGGCGAAGGGAAATAAGGGACATGGAGGAAAACGCCAGGGCGCGGATCGGCGATTTCGAGTTGATCGAAAAAATCGGGGAAGGCTCGCTGGGCACGGTTTTCAAGGCCATCTGCCGGGTCGATTCTTCACCCTCGCTGCGTAAGGGTCAGGTGGTAGCCCTGAAAAAACTGCAGCCCGCCGCCGACCTGACCCGTGAAATCGAGGCCTTGCGCGCGCTGTCCCATCCGCATATCGTCCGGTTCCACGCCTGCTTCACCGCCCGGCAGGGGGAATGGGACGAGGCCGCCTGCCTGGTCACCGAATTTCTGGACGGGGAGGATCTGGCGCGGCGGCTGAGTCGCGCGCCGGCCGGGCTGCCCTGGGACGAGGCGCGCCGCATCCTGCTCGATACGCTGGATGCCCTTGCGTTCGCCGAATCGCGCGGCGTGGTGCATCGCGACCTGAAGCCGTCCAACCTGTTCCTGTGCCGGGACGGAACGGTGAAGGTCATCGACTTCGGTCTCGCCCGCCGGACGGGCGGCGCGGCCTCCCTGCCGGGCGGCGCCCGTTCCGTCGGCGGGCTCACCGGCACGCTCGATTTCATGGCCCCCGAGTTCGCGCGCATGGACGGATTCCGGGGCGACGCGCGGTCCGACCTGTTCAGTTTTGGCTGCCTGGCCTGGCAGGCGGTCGCCGGCGGGCTTCCCTTTCCGGAACTGGGCGAGCATCCGGAGATCGCGTTCATCCGCCGCTGGACCGCGGCGCAGCCGCCGAAAGCGGCGCTGCCCCGCCCGATCGCCTACGGCTGGGAGGCGCTTCCCGGTTTTTTTGCGCGCTGCCTGAACGCCGACCGGGAGGCCCGATTCGTTTCGTTCCAAGAGGCGCGCGAGGCGCTGGCCGCCGTGCGCCCCCGCGTCCTCGCGGGCGGGGAGGAGACCTACACCCTCAAGGCCTTCATCGCCAGCGGCGGTTTTTGCGATGTGTTCCGGGCCCGGGGCGACCGGAGCCGCCGCGAGGTGGCGGTCAAGCGCCTCCACGCGGGCCGGCATGAATGGCGCTTCCGGCGCGAGGCCGGGCTGATGGACAAGCTGAAAAACCTCGCGCATCCCGCTCTGCTGAAAATACACGAACAGGTGGAGGAGGCGGGGCCTGACGGACGCCCCTGCCTGGTGATGGAGTACCTGCCGGACGAGGATCTGCGGCGTCGCCTGCGCGGGGCGCGCGAGACGGGGCGGGGATTGCCCTGGGAGGAGGCGGCCCGCCTGTTCAGCCGGGTTCTCGAGGGGTTGGAAGCCCTGCATCGGCACGGAGTCGTACACCGCGACATCAAGCCCGCCAATCTCTATGCGCCGGCCGGGCGGCCCGAGGACGCCCGCCTGCTCGACCTGGGCATCGCCTGCGAGAAGGACGGCACGGTTTCCATGCAGGGCCTTCCCCCCGGAACCCTGGATTACATGGCGCCCGAACTGGCCTCCGGTTCCGGTTCGCGCGGGTCGCCGCAATCGGACATCTTCGCGCTCGGCTGCAGCCTGGCCGAGGCTTTGACCGGCCGTCTGCCGTTGCGGCCGTTGCCGCGCGAGGATGCGCCCGCGATCCGGGCCTTGTGCGCGCGGTCGGAATCGGAGTCCGCCTTCCTGGCCGCCTTCGAACCGCTCGACTGTCCCGTTTTTCAGGAGCGGCCCGAATTGGCGGAAATCTGCGTCCGCGCCCTGCGTTACGATCCCGCCGACCGGTTCGGGGGCCGGGAAGAGACGGACTCGGCCTGGACGGGCGCGGGTGCGCGCGAGATGCGGCTCGCCCTGCGGGCGCTGTTGGAGGCATCTCCCGTGGAGCAGGGGGTTCCGCGGACAAACGACACGCTCCCCGGCGCCGCGCCGCCCACCTCGGAGGCCACTGTGACCCTGGCCGCATCCCCGCGGCCGGGCGGGGGAAAACCGAAAGGGGCGATCGCCGTTCTGGTGCTCCTCGCCGTCCTTTCGGTCGTGGTGGCCCGGTTCAACTTCCACGGCCGCCCGGCTCCGGAAGCCGGCGCGTCGGAGGTGGCGCCCGCCGTGCACGAACCCGCTCCAGCGCCCCCCGTGCCGGAGCCGGTTATTCCCGCGCCGGTTGTTGTTCCGGAGTCGCCCGTGGCGACGCCGGCACCCGTGATCGAGCCGGAACCGGCGCCGCCCCCGGCGCCCGCGAAGAAGCCGCCACGCACGGTGATTCGGCCGGCGCCCGCGACGAAACCCGACCCGCCGCCTCCCCCCGTGTCCCTGCCGGCGGAAGTCCCGACGCCTCCCGCGACGGAGCCGAAAGCCCCTGCCTGGGAGGGCGCCCGGTTGGCGACGATCGTGGCACGCAAGGAATCGGCCATCGCGGAGTACCGGGCCTGGTTGTACCAGATTGCGGATCCGCTTCGTTCGGTGACGTTGAAGCGGTTCGACGCGGAACGCGCCAAGCCGGCATGGGGCGAGACGCTTCCGTATCTTCTGGCGGCGGAGCGCGACGCGCTGGGGCCGGATGTGAGGCGCCGGTACGAACGCGCCCGGTTGTGGGAGCAGGCTGGCCTGGCCTGGGACGGACCGGATGTTCCGGCGAAAGTGGCGGATGGCTTGTCGCGGCTGATGGCGGAATCCGGCGTGGCGGACCCCGGGTTTTCAACGCAATGCGCATGGGAAAGCGGGCTTGCGGCCTGGGACGGTTCCACTGTTCCCAATTCGGGAACGACACCGCCCGTCGCGGAGGCGCGCCTGTGGCGGGCGCATGCCCTTGCCGCGGGCGGGGACGATCAGGATGCGCGCGAGGTGTTGACCGAACTGGCCGGTGCCGCGGCGACGCGCGGCAGCGTGATCCAGGTGGAGGACGCGCTGCTGGCGCTCCGCGCCGCCGACCGGTGCTGGAGCCGGCTGGTGCGGGATATCCGGGAGCGGACGCCGTCCGAGGTTGTGGCGCCCGGCACCGGCCGGGCGGTGCGGAATCCGCTGGCCGCCTACACCCAGGCGGTGGAGCGGGTGCGCGATCTGGCGGCCGAGGATGGGGCGCGGTTGCTGGCCGTGGCGCGCGCGACGGGAGCGGAAACCGCACGCGCACTGGCCCGGCGCATCCGCGAAGGCGCGGCCGGGGCGACGGTGGGCGATTACGCGTTCGCCTGGCCGGAATTGGCGCGTTCGCCCTGGCGCGAGGCGCAGACGGCCTGGACGGGGCGCCAGGGGCTGACCGCGGAGGAACGGACCGTTCTTGCGCAGATCTGGGGACAAGCCCCGCTTCCGAAAAGCGCGGCGGAGATTCCAGTTGCCCGGTTGCGGGATTCCCGGTGACGGGCCCATTTACAGGTTGGATTTTTCAGCGTTCGGCGAGTATTGTGTAAAAAAGGAAAGAAGAAAAACGCATGAACGAATTCTGGCTCTGTTTCATTCCGCTGTTTGTGGCGGTCGACGTGGTGGGCGTTTTGCCTTTATTTATCTCCCTGACCGACGGCCTGGACGAAGGCCGGCTGAAATCCCTGATCGCGCTGTCCGTCTCCACGGCCTGGGTGGTGGCGATCGTCTTCCTGACCCTGGGACCGGCCCTGTTGCATTTCCTTGGCGTGACCGTCGCGGATTTCATGGTCGCGGGCGGAATTCTGCTGCTGGTCATCTCCCTGAACGACCTGCTGACCGGCCAGAAAAAACAGCGGCAGGTGGACGGGGACGAGATCGGGGCCGTGCCGATCGGCGTTCCGCTGATCACCGGGCCGGCGGTCCTGACCACCTGCCTGTTGCTGGCCGGCACGCACGGCAAACCGCTGACCGCGGCGGCCTTGACCGTCAATGTGCTGCTGGTCGGCATGGTCTTCCGGTTTGCGCGGTCCATTACCCGGCGCCTGGGCCGGACGGGAACCAAGACGGTCTCCAAGGTGGCCAGCCTGCTGCTCGCGGCCATCGCCGTCATGCTGATTCGGAAGGGCATTGTCGACACCCTGTCCGGGATGGGGCATTAAGGCGGGCATCCGCGGGCTTGAATATCCAGCCTGGTTTCGCTCCAGGAGTTCCGCGGACACGCCCTCCGTTCTCCCCTCCCGCCGATTCGTGATTTGACTTGGCGCGGTCTCCGGCGTATCTTTCTCCTGTTAACGTTTGCGAATGGAAAGGACCAGACGACTATGCCGACGTATGAATACGCGTGCCCCAAATGCGGCACGTTCGAGCAGTTCCAAAGCATGAAGGACAAACCCCTGGCCAAGTGTCCCACCTGCCGCAGCAAGGTGAAGCGGATGATCGGCACCGGAGCGGGCATCATTTTCAAGGGCAGCGGGTTTTATCAGACCGACTACCGGAGCGACGGTTACAAGAAGGCGGCCAAGTCCGCTCGCATGACGAGCTCCGCGGGGAAAGACGCTGCGGACAAGCCCGCTTCCGCGGGCGCCGCCGCGGCCAAGCCGGCCGCCTCCTGAGTCGGATGGATACGGAAAAGACGAGGTGTGTGTGAAAGTGACCTGCAATCATTGCGGCGCGCAAAACGATCTGGGCCGGATGTTCTGCATGGCATGCGGCAAACGCATGACCATCAGCCGCGAGGATGTGGACGAGGCTAAAGAGGCGCAACAGGCTTTTCGTCTGGCCTCGTTGCTCAAGCCCTTGATTCTGCTGGCCATTCTGGCCCTGATTCTGTCGGCGATCTGGCCCCTCGCGCCCTTTGAGATTGCACTGCCCGCGAGTGGACAGGCGCTTGCGGGCGCTCGTGTCGCCGCCCGCGTGAACGGCCTGTTGGCCGCGGCACGGGCCCGAAAAACGGTCAAGGGCTCCTTCACGGCGGACGACCTGATGCTCTATCTGAAAAGCCGGCAGAATCGCGCCGGCCAGTCAACGCCGATTAGTGTGAGCATCGCGGGGAACGGATTGACGGTGCGCCAGCAAGCCTTTCTGGGCCCGTTCCAGGCCGGGGGAAAACGCATCGGGCCTTTCCGGTTCACCCGCGAAGTGCGCGTGGAGCCGAGAGGCCGGATCGTCGTGCCCCGGCGGGGGCGGTTCGGCCATCTGCCGATCCCCGGCCCCCTCGTCAAACTGGTCAGCGGCCCTGTTGCCCGCGAGTTCATGCTGAATTCCGTGGAACAGACGATCGAGAAGCAGATCACGCAGATGAGCATCCAGGACGGCAAACTTGAGATTGTGTTGGGTCCATAATTCCGTGCTGGCGGCCGTTCTGCTGGCCGCCGCGCAGCCCGTTGCCGCCCGTTCGTCCGAGGCGGACGGGCCCCTCGGGTTGGTCGTTGTTTCCGGCGGTTCCTACCGTCAGGAGCGCGATGTGGCCCGTTTGGCGGAGGATATCCTCCACCGTCTGGACAGCCTTTCCGGCCGCACCCGCGCGACGCCGGTCAAGCCCTTGGTGCGAATTGCGCTTCCCGACTCGGAGTGGGGGACACCGGCGCTCATTCGGTCCGTGCCCCACAACGGGCTGCCCTGGCGGTTCGAGGTGCGCGGGGATGTCCGGGAATCGTTCAGCGATCTGGCCGCGCATCTGGCCCGGCTGGATATTTCCTTGTGGACGGACGGCGGGGGCCAATCCGTGCCGCAACTGGACTGGTTGGCGGTGGGCCTGGCGGAGAATCTGTCCGCAACCCGCAAGGCCCGGAACCGGGAATGGACGCTGATGCTGGCGGAGGAGGGACGACTGCCCAGCCTGGAGCGCATTCTCACCTGGCGCCGCATGCCCGACGGCCCGATGCTGGAAAAGGCGGCCTGCGGCCACGCCGTCGGCTGGATGCTGGCCGCGCGGGGACAGACGAATCTGTTGGACTCCATCCTGGATCAGGCCCGCCGGAACGGACGCGTCACGGCCGACTGGCTGCTTCCGGTTCTGGCCGGGACGGCTGGGGAGGATCCCGAAACCGCGTGGCGGACGGAGGCCTCCCGCCGGGACGTGATCGCTGGCGGCGGGCGTCCCGCGTCCGCGCTTCTGTTCCGCCAGTTCCGCGAGGCGATCCGGACGCCCGCGTCCGAACTGGGTTTCGCCCCGGCGCGGGAGTTGACCGCGCTGTCACCCTGGCAGTTGCTGGCGATCCGCCGGGAACCGGGCGTCCGGCAGGCGGCCCAGGCCCGGGCGCGGTCGGTACGGCAGTTCGCGGTCGGCGCTCCTCCCGAAATCCGGGACATCGCGCTGCGCTACCAGGCGGTTTTCGAGCGTGTCGCCGGTCGCGTGCCGGCCTTCTGGCTGCGCCGCCGCCTCCGCCAGGCCGATCGCGCCCTGCGCGAGCTGGAGGATTTGACACTGGCCCGCGCCGCGTGGCTCGACCGGCTGGAGGGCGAGGCCGCGGCAATCGAGACGGCCCGCGCGGGAATTTTCGCGCGCTCTGCGTTGGAGCGGTATATGGACGAGGCGGAAGCCCGGCTGGAAGCCGAGGACCAGGCCCCCCCCCCCAAGGAGTGATCATGGGCAAATCTCCCCGGACGTTCACCACCACCGTCGGCTCGGTCCGCGGCGACGTGCTGGCCTACACCGTCGGCGAGGATCCCGTGCTGGACCTGGCCCTGGTGGAGGCGGATTGCGTCGGCACGGCCGCGCACGCCGTCATGCTCTCGCGCCTGCCCGGCCGCATTCTGTCGGCCGCCGCCTGCAAGGCTGTGATTCGCGAGTTGCGGGAGATCATGCGCCGCGCCAATCGCGGCGCCTTTGCCATCACCCTGTCCGACCAGGACGTTCATCTGGCCGTCGAGCGCACGCTCACCGAAAAACTGGGCGACACGGGAAAGAAAGTTCATACCTGCCGGAGCCGGAACGACCAGGTGTCCACGGATCTGCGCCTGTTCATCCGGGAGCAGGTGTTCGAACTGACCGACGAAGCCGCGGATCTGGCGGAAGCGTTCCTGGCGTTCGGCCGCAAGCATGCCCGTCTGCCCATGGCGGGGCGGACCCATCTGCAGCCGGCGATGCCCTCGTCCGTGGGCCTGTGGGCCACCGCCCATGCCGAGAGCCTGCTGGACGATTTGCGCGAACTGGCCGCCGTTTACGAACTGAACGACCAGTGCCCGCTCGGGTCGGCCGCGAGTTACGGCGTGCCGGTGCCGATCGACCGGCATCTGACCGCGCGCCTGCTCGGGTTTTCCCGGCCCGTGCACAATGTCCTGTATGCCAACAATGTCCGGGGCAAGCACGAGGCCCGCGTGCTGGCGGCCTGCGGGCAGCTCATGCTGACACTGGCCCGCGCGGCCGAGGATCTGATCCTGTTCACGATGCCGGAATTCGGCTGGTTCCGGATGCCGGAGTCCTGCACCACGGGCAGCAGTATCATGCCCCAGAAGCGGAACCCGGACGTGTGCGAACTGGTGCGGTCCCGCGCGGCGCGGGTGTTGAGCCGGGCCGCCTGTGTGGCGGAGATCGCGCGCGGCCTGCCGAGCGGCTACAACCGCGATTTGCAGGACACGAAGGGCGAATTGATGGAGGGGCTGTCGGCCACGCGCGGCAGTCTGCGGGCGTTTCTGCCGCTGGTCCAGGGGCTGGAGGCGGACGCCGGGGCGCTGCGCCGCGGCTTCACGCCGGACGTGTTCGCGACCGACGCGGCGCTGGAGCGGGTGGCGGCCGGCGAACCGTTTCGGGATGCCTACCATTACGTGAAGAACCACTTGAACGAACTGGCGTTGCGCGATCCCGGTGCCGCGATCCGGCGCAAGATCCATTACGGAGCCCCGGCGGGGCTTGACTGGCTGTGGCTGGCCCGGGAGTTGCGCGCGGCGCGAGCGGCGTCGGATCGGCGCCGCCGGCGCGTGCAGGCCGCGCTTTCGCGCCTGCTGGGCGCGGCTTATCCGGTGGTTTGAAAAGGGCAATACCCGTGGGCTGCTGACCGGTACCGGTGTTTGACGGGCGCCCCTTTTCGAGGCGGTCTTTTTCTTGGCTTGCGGCGTGAAATCCGGTAGAGTTTCCGCAAACGATGTTTGGCGGTCACGAAACACGCGGGAGGTGCGGCATGGATTCCATGGCGAGAAGCGGTAAATGGCGGATGGCGGCAGGGGTGGCGGCATCGGTCTGGATGACGGGCGCCGGCCTGGCCCAGGAGGCCGCGGCTCGGACCGATCCGGCCGGAGTCGAGCGGATGACAATGTCGCTCAAACAGATTTTCGAAAAGGGCGGCTGGACCATGTATCCGCTGCTGTTCACGTCCGTGCTGGCGGTGGCCGTCCTCATTTATCTGTTCGTGGTGTTGCGCGCCGAGCAGGTGGCGCCCCGGCTGTTCCGCAAGGAGATTCTGGCCAAAATCCACGACCGCGATTTCGAAGGCGTGCGGGAGGCGTGCAACGCCCGGGCCAATCCCCTGGGCGAAGTGACGCTGGCCGCGCTGGACTTCCTGGAGGCCGATCCGGCGGTCGATACGCCCCTGCTCAAGGACGTCATGCAGGGCGAGGGGGAGCGGCAGGCGCTGTTCGTCGCCGGGCCGACCCAGGTGTTGCTCGATATCGCGGTGATCGCGCCCATGATGGGCCTGTTCGGCACCGTGATGGGCATGATGAAGGCCTTCCAGGTGGTGGCGCTGGACCTGGCCAAGGCCAAGCCCATCCTGCTGGCGGGCGGCGTCGCCGAGGCGTTGATCACCACCGCCTTCGGCCTGATCATCGGCATTCCGGCCATGATGGGCCACGCGTTTTTCCGGTCCCGCGCTGCGCGCCTGACCGCGACCCTGGAAGCGGCCGCGAGCGAGGTGCTGACCGCGCTGATGCGGAAGAGGGTGTCATGAGATTCACGGGCAAACTGAAGGCGGACCCGGTGGGGTTCCAGATCGCGCCCATGATCGACGTGGTGTTCCTGCTCCTCATTTTCTTCGTCACCAGCCAGATTTACGCGCAATGGGAAGCCGAGATCGGCATCAACCTGCCGACGGCCAAGACGGCCGAGGAGGAGGCCCGGCTGCCGGGCGAGATCATCGTCAACGTCTCCCGCGACGGCACGGTGGTGGTCAGCGGCCAGGTGCTGGACGACACCCGGCTGGGCACCGTGCTGAAGCGGCTGGTGTCCGTGTATCCCGGCCAGCCGGTGCTGATCCGGGCGGACCGCAAGACCGCCTACGAGCACGTGGTCCGGGTGCTGGACATCTGCCGGCAGTGCGATGTGTGGAATGTTTCCTTTGCCACGGCGCTTTCGGAAGAGGAAGCGAAGGCGCCATGAAGCAGGCCTGGACCACCGTCATCCTGCTGCTGGCCCTGGCGGGCGGCGCGGCGGCGCAGGACGAAACCGCCTCGATCCAGTTCGCGGACGGGCTTTTCCGGCGGGGCATTTACGACATGGCCCTCAAGGAATACATGCTGTTTCTGGAAACCTATCCCACCAGCGCTCTGGCGGATGCCGTCTGGTTCCGAAGCGGCGAATGTTACCGGGAGATGGGCAACCGGATCGCCGCGGACAAGGCCTATTCCCGCGTCCTGGCCGTGGCGGGCAGCGCCCACCGGTTCCGCGCCGCGCTGCGGCGCGCGGAACTGTTCGTGGAATCGGAGCAGCCCGAGGCGGCGATCGGGATGTTACGGGAACTGCTGGCCGAAAAACCGCCACCCGAGGTGGCGGCGGACGCGACCTTCCGCATGGCGGCCGCCCTGGAGACGCTGGGCCGACCGGCGGAGGCCATGCCGGTGTACGAGAAACTGGTGCGCGATTATCCCCAATCCTCCTTCCATCCGTATGCCCTGCTGGCCCTGGGCGGGCTCCTGGCGGCCGCGCCGGGCGGCGCGGCGCGGGCCGAAGCGTTGTTCGCGCTGGCCGCGGAAAAGGCGCCGGACCCGCGGGTGGGTGCCGAAGCCTGGTACCAGCTTGGCAATCTCCACTACGCCGGTTCGAACTACGTCAAGAGCGCCTACGCGTTCGATCAACTGTTCACCCGTTTCGGAACGGATCCGCGGGTGGGCCCCGCCCGGCTTCAGGCCGCCTGGTCCTACCATCGCGCCGGCCGCCACGCGGACGCCGTCCGGCTGGCCGATCAGGTGCTGGCCGCGGGGGACGCTTCGCGGGAGGGCTGGCTGTACCTGGCCGCCAACAGCGAACGCCAATTGGGGCGGTATACGCCGGCGGCGGAGCGGTATGCCGCGCTGATCCGGGAGTTCCCTTCCGGCGCCTATGCGGCCCGGGCCTCCTACGAACGGGCGCTGGCGCTGTTCAAGGCGGGGCGGTATGCCGAGGCCATGGCCCAGGGCCGGACCATTCCACCCGACAGCGACATGGCCGACCAGGTCTGCTGGCTGCTGGCCGAGTCGGCCGTGGCGACGAACGACGACGCCCAGGCGATCCAGTATTACCAGTTGATCGCCGAGCGGCACGCGGAGTCGCATCTGGCGCCCGAGGCGTTGTACCGAATTGGGGAACTTTTGAAAAAACGGGGCGAGGAGTGGAACGCGGTCGCCTCGTACCGCGCCGTGCACACCCGCTATCCGGGCTCGCCGCTGGCCCCCAAGGGGCTGTTCGCGGCCGCTTACGGCGCGGCCAAGGCCGGCAAGCGGGAGGATGCCGCGCGGGACTGGGGCCGGTTTCTGGAAACGTACCCGTCCCATGAGCTGGCTTCCGACGCGCTCTTTCAGAAGGCCGTGGCCGAGGCGCAACTGGGGCGCAACGACCAGGCGCTGGCGAGTTACGAACTGTTGTTGCGCCGCTTTCCCAAGACCCCGTATGCGGCGGACGCCCGGTTCTGGAGCGGCGTGCTGCTGGAGTCCGCGGGGCGGTTCGAAGACGCCGCGAAGGAACTGCGCGGCGCGCTGGCGGCCGAGCCCCCCGCGACGACGGCCCGTCTGGCGCGGATGCGGCTGGGGATCGTGCTGTTCCGCCTCGGCCAGTACGCCGAGGCCGCGGAGCTGACGCAGGCGACGATCGGCACGCCGCTCCGGGACGAACTGCCTCCCGGCCTGCTGGAGTGGCTGGCGGAAACGCGGATCCGGGAGAAGGCGCCGGACCGGGCGCTGGAGGCCGCGCGGCTGCTGAGCGCGACCAACCGCGAAGCCGCCTGGCGCCAGATCGGGCTTGCGCTGGCGGGGGAGGCGCGCCAGAGCATGGGCAAGACGGAGGAAGCCAGGGCGGATTACCAGGCGGCCGTGGCGCTGGGCGCGGGCACGCCGGCCGAAGCGCGGTCCTGGATGAAACTGGGCGACCTGGCCCTGGCGGCCGGCGCGTTCGCGGACGCCGCGTCGGGCTATTCGGAGGCCGTCCGCCGGGCGGGCGAAAGCGACGCCGTGCGAGCCTTCGCCACGGCCGGTCTGGCCCGGGCGCTCGAAGGCCAGGGCGACTGGGCCGGCGCGGCGCGGTTTTACATGAACGTGGCGCTGCTCTACCAGGACCCCGAACTCACCCCCGAGTGCCTGTACAAGGCGGCTGAAATGTTTCGTAAACAGGGACGTGAAAAAGAGGCGGAGGATCTCCTCGCGGAGCTCCGGAAGCAGTATCCCAAAAGCGGCTGGGCGGCGAAACCGTAGGGAGGATCGGTCATGCGATACAAGTTCCTTCCCGAGATCGAGGATGACGGCTTCGCGGATGTCGAAGCCCTTCGCGCGCGACTGCAGCAGCGGCGCCTGTGGATGGGGATCGCCGCCGCGGCGCTTTCCGTGGCTCTTCACGTGGCCGTGGTCCTGCAGTTGCCCCGCTTCGTGTTCCCCCGAATGGTGGAAAACGTCCAGCGCCGGGTCTTTGAAACGTTCACGGTGGCGGCGGTGACGCCCGTGCCCCGGGCGGCGGCGCCGGACCGGCCCGAGCGCGCCAGTTCCGACAAACCCGGCCAGGGGTTCAACGTGAAGGCGGACGCGCTTTCGTTCAAACGCGCGGTGGACGAGGTGAAGCTCGCGCCGCAACCGCTGCCGTCCGGCGCGCTCGAACAGGCCGGCGGCGCCCCGCCCACGCCGGCCGCCCGGGCGACGGAAATCTGGTCCCCGCGCGAGGAAATTCTCAAGGTCGAGGAGCGCCTGGTGAAGGAGGAGCTTCCGGACCGCCCCCGCCGCCTGATTCCGGAGCTGACGCGGATTCGGGGCGCGGCGGATGTGGCCCTGCCGGTCGAGTCGCCCCGGAAACTGGCGGCGCGGTCCAACGAGCCCGCTTTATCCGAACTGGCACGCCGCAACGTGGCCGAAGCGCGGCCGCCGTCGGTCGAGGCGGCCGACACGCGGTGGGACAAACTGGAGGATTTGCTCAAGCCCGCGCCGGGTCCGGCGCTGCGGTCGGGGACGGCGGAACCGGGGGTGCCCGCGTCCGCCGGGAAGGTGGAGGCGTTGCCGCCGGTGGCGGGGGGAGAGCCGCTTAAACCGGTGGAGAACCTGTTGAAGGCGGGGATGCGCGTGTTCAGCGACAAATCCGATCCGGATTACGTGTATGCGCGGATCGACATCCAGCGCGCGGGGGCCGAGGTGCTTCCCGTGCTGCCCAAGGATATCCTGTTCATCCAGGATTGCTCGGCCAGCATCACCGAGCAGCGACTGGCCTTTTGCCGGGAGGGGCTGTTGCGCTGCCTGGCCCAGCTTTCCCCGCGCGACCGCTTCAACGTGGTCAGCTTCCGGGAGACGCCCTTGCGTTGTTTCCCCGAGTGGGCGCCCGCCACCGCCGCCAACCTGGAGGCGGGGCGCGCCTTCGTGCGGGCGATGGAATCGAAGGGCAACACGGATCTTTACGCGTCGTTGCGCGAGTTGCTGGCCATGGACGCGAAGCCGGTCCGGCCGGTGGTGGTCATCATCGTCAGCGACGGCCTGCCCACGGCGGGCTTGCGGGACAGCGCGGAGATCATCTCCGCCTTCACGCGCGCCAACAAGGGCGCGGTGTCGGTGTTTGCCATGGCCACGTTTGACCAGGCCAACCTGTACCTGCTGGACATGTTGAGCTACATGAACCGGGGCGACTCGGCGGCTGCCCGGCGGGGTCGGTGGTCCATTCCGGAGGTTCTGGATGCGCAGGCCACCGGCGTGAGTCGGCCGGTGTTGAGCGACATGCGGTTCCAGTTTTCCGCGCCGGGCGCGGAACTGGTGCCGGCGATGACGCCGAACCTGTACCTGGATCGCGCGCTGGTACTCTACGGCCGGTTTCCAAGAAAGACGGAGCGGGTGGTCTTCCAGGTCGTGGGCCGTTCGGGCACGGAGGGGTGCGATATGGTCTTCGATCTGAAGATGAAGGAGGCGGCGGCCGGCGATTCGTCGATTCGGGAGGAGTGGGCCTGGCACAAGGTGTACGGGTTGATCGGGGCGCATACGATGTCGCGCGATCCGGCCCTGGTGACGGAAATCGAGCGTGTGGCCAGGTCCTACGGGATCCGGGTGCCTTACGCGGAAGAATGGCAATAGTCATGATCGACGTGCAGCATCTCACCCGCCGGTTTTCCGGCGTGACGGCCGTGGACGATCTGTCCTTCTCCGTCAACGCCGGGGAAGCGATGGCCTTGCTGGGGCCCAACGGGGCCGGAAAGACGACCACCGTGCGTTTGCTGGCGGGCTACCTGCAACCCACGGGGGGGCGGGTGATCATGGGCGGGCGCGATCTGGACCGGGATGGGCCGGAACTTCGCCGCCACATCGGGTATCTGCCCGAAAACGCGCCGGTTTATCCGGAGTTGCGTGTGCGGGAGCATCTGGAAATGATGGGCGATCTCTACGGGCTTTCCCTGCGTCCGCGCCTGCGGCGGATCGACTGGTGTCTCGGCGTCTGCGGCCTGGAAAAGGAAGCCGACCGGCTCATCGGCGTGCTGTCGCGCGGTTTCCGGCAGCGGGTGGGCCTGGCCGCGGCTCTGTTGCACGATCCGACGGTGCTGATTCTGGACGAACCCACCTCGGGGCTGGATCCGAACCAGGCCCGTGCCATCCGCGAGGTGATCCGCGGCCTGGCGGGAACGCGGACGATTCTGCTGGCCACCCATTCCCTGGACGAGGCGGAATCACTGTGCGGCCGGGTTCTGATTTTGAAGCGGGGCCGGCTGGCCGCGATGGATACGCCGGCGGGCCTGCGGCGCCACTGCCCGGGCGCGGCGCGGGTGGCGGCGGAGGTCCGCGCCCCCCTCGAGACGGTTCGGCGAAAATGCGCGGAACTGATGTTTGTCGAGCAGGTGGAGACGGAGGCGTCCGGGGAATGGGTCCGGATTCGTTTGACCAGCGGGGACGGGACGGATTTGCGTTCGGATCTGTTTCAACTGGCGGTTCGGGAGGACTGGCTGCTCCGGGAATTGCGATCGGATCCCCATACGCTTGAGGATGTGTTTGCATCGGTAACGCGGGAGGCGCCTCATGAATAAGGGGCTCGCCGTCTGGCGCAAGGAGATGACCTCCTGCCTGGTCTCGCCGTTCTTCTACGGGATTGCCGTGGTTTTCCTGGCCGTGACCGGCTTGAATTTCTGGAAACTGTGTGTGGACAGCGCGGGGGTGCCGACGGCGATGAGCGTGCTGCTGTTCGGGCCGCTTTTTTTCTGGATCATCACGCTGGCGCTGATCACGGCCCTGACGATGCGGCTGTTTGCGGAGGAAGCGAGGAGCGGCACGCTGGAATTGCTGATGACCGCGCCGTTGCGGGACACGGAGATCGTGCTGGGCAAGTTCGCGGCGGCGCTGACGCTGTTTGCGCTGATCGTCCTGCCGGTCGTGTCATATCCGTGGATTTTGCGGGCCAGCAGCGCGGGCGCCTGGAGCGTGGACAAGGGGCAGGTGGCGACCGGGTTTTTGGGCGTGCTGCTGATGGGCTCGTTTTACTCGGCGGTGGGGCTGCTGATCTCGGCGCTGGCGCGCGGGCCCGTGCTGGCGGCCCTGGCCTCCTTCTCCGTCTTGAACGTGCTGTTTTTCATGGACGCCTTCTGGTATGCGGGCCCCTCGGCCGCGCTGCAGCAGGCGTTGGACTATTGCTCGGCCGTTCAACACGCGACGGATTTCGCCCGCGGCCTGGTGGACAGCCGGGCGCTGGTGTTGTACGCGTCGGGCACGGCGCTGAGCCTGTTCCTGGCGGTCAAGGTGGTGGAAGCCCGGCGGTGGCGGTAGGGAGGCTGGCGATGGCGGCGACGGCGGCAAAACGAAGCATCTGGAAACGGCGCGTCTTCCGGGCGGCGACGGCGCTGAATGTGGGCGTTTCCGTGGCGCTGGCCGTGGCGCTGACCCTGCTGGTCAACGCCTTGGCTGCCCGGTTTCCCGTGCGCGCCGATTTCAGCCGCGCCCGCTACTATTCGCTTTCGGACAAGACCCGCAACCTGCTGCGCGGGCTGGATCAGCCCCTTGCGGTGACCGCCCTGGTGGAAACGGATTTCGAGCTGTTCCCGGATATCCGCAGCCTGTTGCGCGAATGCGCGGCCGCCGGCCCGAAACTCGATATCCGTTTTGTGGATCCGGACCGCGATCTGGGCGAAGCCCGCGCGCTGGCCCGGCGGTACCAGTTGAACGAATCCAACGTGCTGGTGCTGGAGCGGGGCGGGCGCATGGCCGTGATCGATGCCCGAAAGATGATGGACTACAACTACTGGCCCCTGGTGGAGGGGCGCGCCAAGACGAAGACGGCCTTCCGGGGCGAACAATTGATCGTCTCGGCCATCCTGGGGCTGTTGCGGACGACGATGCCGCTGGTGGGTTTCACGATGGGGCATGGCGAAGGCGATGTGGACCAGTTCAGCGCTTCCGGCTATTCCCGCCTGGGCCTGTCGGTGCGGCGGGACGCGATGCGTCCGGTCAAGCTGTCGGTCGAATCCGGCATTCCGGACGACTGCGCGGTCGTGGTGGCGTTGGGGCCGACCCGTCCGTTCAGGCCTCCGGCCGTGGAGGCGTTGCGCGGTTTTCTGGATCGGGGCGGAAGGGCGTTGATCCTGTTGGAATCCGGCCGGCGATCCGGGTTGGAACCGCTGCTCGAGTCCTGGGGTGTGAGTACGGAAAGCGGCACGGTGGCAGGGCCGGCCCTGACGGGCAAGGAATTGCTGGTGACGGATTTTGCGGATCATCCGGCGACGGTGCAGTTGCGCAATATGGCCTGCGCGTTTTATGCGCCGCGTTCCGTCGAGCCCATGCCCGAGGGAAGCCGGGAGGACCGTTTGAAGGTGACGGTCCTGGCGGCCGGTCCTCCGAAAGGCTGGCTCGAGACGAATCCTACCCAGGATCCGCCCCGGTACGATCCCGCGGAAGACCGGCTGGGCGCGATTCCCCTGGCGGTGGCGGTGGAACAGGCCCTTCCGCCGGGGCTGAAGACGCCCCTGCCCGCGGCCCGCCTGGTGGTGATCGGAGATGCGGATTTTGTGGCCAACGGGGCGCTGGCCGGGGGAAATGAGGACGTTTTCATGGGCGCGCTCAACTGGCTGCTGGAACGCGACGAGCTGGCGGCGGTCTCCCCTCGCGCGCCGGACGAGATCCGGATGGACATGAACGCCGGCCAACGGCGCCTCCTGTTCCTGGCGGTGGTGGCGGGTTTTCCGGGCGCCGCCCTTTTTCTGGCGTTCCTGGTGGCGGTGGTCCGACGGCGGTAAGAAGCGGAGACGACATGCGTGTGCGCACCACATTCTGGCTCTTGGTGGCCGTGTTATTCACGGGCGCCCTTTATGCGTTTGTCCTGCTTCGGGACCGCGCGGCGGCCCGGAATCCGGAAACGGCCGGATTGGAGGCCGGGTTCGACGCGGAAGCGGTCGATCGGCTGACGGTGGAGACGCCGGACTGGACGGCGGAATGCAGGAACGTGGACGGGCGCTGGCGGCTGACCGCCCCGATGCAAGCCGCGGCGGACGCGGCGGTCGTGGATCGGGTTCTGGGGGAATTGTCGCTGGTCACCGGCGACCATGCGGTCACGCCGTCCCAGATGGACGCGAGGGGGTTGACGCTGGCCAGTTTCGGACTTGAACCCCCGCGCGCGCGGATTGCGATCGGCATGCGCGGAGGGGGGGCGGTCACGTTGCTGCTGGGAACGAACGCCCCCTTTGGCGAAACGCTGTTTGCCAAGCGAGCCGATGCGCCTGACATTTTCACGGTACGCACGAACCTCCTGGCGGCCTTGCCGGCGGAGGCGGCCGGATTCCGGGATCGCCGCTTGCTGGAGGGGGAGGCATCATCTCTGGCGCGGATCGATCTGGAGCGGCGGGAAGGCGGTTTTGTTTCGTTTTCGCGCGAAAACGACGAGTGGCTCATCCGGCAGCCGTTCGAAGACCGGGCCGACAGCGACCGGGTGCGGGAACTGCTGACGGGACTGTTGGCCGTCGAGGTGGAGGATATCGTGGACACGCCCCGCGCCGATCCCGCCGCGTATGGGCTGAGCCCGGAGACGCTGTCGGCAACGCTGACGATCTGGAAGGCGGGCGATTCGGAGGGAACCCGCCTGGAATTGGGCCTCGGATCCGAACAGGGGCAGGCGCGGACGTATGCCCGGTTTGGGAGCGGAGGACCGATCTTGTCCGTGAACACGAACCTCCTGGTCCTGCTCGCGTTCCGGGCGCAGGATTTCCGGAACCGGCTTCGGGTGCGGTTCGATCCCGGCGCGATCCGGAAGTTCAGCCTTCAGGCGGGGGAACGGCGGCTGGACGCGACTCGGGGCGAAACCGAGGCGTGGATGTTGACCGAGCCCGTCCAGGTTCGGGGGGACCGGGAACATATTCATGCCTTTCTAGACGCGATGCCATTCCTGCAGGCGGTGGGTTTCGAAGAGGAGAACCGTCCATTTCCGGAAGCGCCACCGCTGGTGCAGACGCGGCTTTATGCGGGCGGCTCGGCCACGGGAACGCTGGAACAGGTTTGCCTCTTGCGGGTGCTGGGACGCGCGCCGGGCGAGGACCGGTACCGGGCCGACACCGGAACCGGCGTTGTTTTCTGGCTGGAGGGGCCCGCGGTGCGGCAGACATTCGGGGAGGAGCCGTTCTGGGAGCCGCTTCGTTTCCGCGACCGGCAGATGTTGGAACTCGGCGCCGATTCCATCAAACGCATTACGGTGACGCGGGGTGAAGTGGCCCAGATCGCGGACCGCGACGAAAAAGGACAATGGATCGCGCATGACGGACGGCGGGTGAACCGGGATGCGGTGGAGGCCATGATCGGAGCGACGCGAGCCCTGAAGGCGTTTCGGCTCGAAGCGCCGGACACGGACCGGGTGGACGGCTACGGATTCGCGATTCCGTCGGCCCGGGTCGACTATGGGCTCAGTGGCGACGCCGGCATTCAAAAGACCCTGATTTTCGGAGGAACCGATGCGGCGGGCAACCGCTATGTCCGGATACAGGGCGACGATCTGGTGTATGTCATGGCGCCGGAACTGGCGGACATCCTGACGCGCGATTTGCTCCAATGACGGCTCCCGCCCAGCCCGTTCGGCCGCCCCTGCAGATCCCGCACCGGGAGCGGGGGCGGGGCTTTTTCCCCGTGCTGTGCCGATCGTTCGTCCTGCTGGTGTTGCTGGCGGCGACGTGGGCGCTCACGGCGCTGGCCCTGGGGATCCCGGGCGCCTGGATTCGTCCCCTCGAAAAACGGCTGCCCCCGATGCCGTTTTCGTTCGAATCGAGCAGGATCAGCTACGACCTGTTCCGGGGAATCCTGCTGCGGGATGTGCGGTTGTACCGCAAGGGGGACGTGGGACTTGCCGCGGCATCCGCCGACTCGATCCGGCTGACGGTGAGCCCGCTGGCCGCGCTGGCGGGAGGCGACTGGCTGCAGACGGTATGGGTGACGGGGGGCATGTTGCGTTGGCCGGAGGCGGATGGCGGGGAGAGCCGGGGGCCGGTGTCGTTCGGGCGGGCCCGATTCCGGCTGGAATTGGACAATTGCCACCTCTTCAGCCAGCAGGTGGCGCGCGCCTCGGCGCAAGCGTCGTTTTTCGCGAACCAGATCCGCCTCGAGCAGGCGTCGGCCACGATCGGTGATCGGAACGGGGCTCGCGCGGCATTGCGGGGCGACCTGAGATTTGACGCCGCGGCGAGCCGGTATCACGCGGCGCTAACCTGGAGCGGCAATCCATCGGCGATCGAATCCTTTCTCCAGGCGCTCGGAAAGACCACGGCGGTTTCCGTGTTCCGGGCCTTCCAGCCCGGCAACCGACCTCCGAACGGAGACATGGAATTCGAGGGCGCGCTTGGCGATGATTGGCGGCTCACCCTGAAGGCGTCGGGCGCGGCTCGGGACTGTGTTTTTCGAGGCGAGGCGTTCCGTCAGGTTTTTGTCAACATGCAGGTTCGAGCCGCCTCCGGCGCTCCCGCGCTTCTGACGTTCGATCCGGTTGTCCTGATTCGTGATGACGGCCTGGCCGCGGGAAACTTTTCGATGGATTTCGCGACGCGCGACATCCGGTTCGACGGCTATTCGACCTGTCAGCCCGCCACGCTTGCGCGCCTGATCGCGCCGTCGCGGGCGGCGTACGCGGAACGGTTTCAGGCGGGAGGGCCGG
This sequence comes from uncultured Verrucomicrobiota bacterium, assembly GCA_964609905.1. Taxonomy (GTDB): domain Bacteria; phylum Verrucomicrobiota; class Kiritimatiellia; order CAIKKV01; family CAIKKV01; genus CAZSUH01. Next base: position 17,708 of record CAZSUH010000011.1, on the reverse strand, counting down.
TTCGAATCCATGCGGGTGGAACGGTGAATATCGAGGATTTCACGCGCAACGCCGTGACGTTCACCTTCGACGGCGAAAAGATCGGCGCCGGCGTTTTCCGCGCGGACCGGCTGTCGTTCAACGCCCGGCTGACGGGCACCGCCGTGGAACTGCGCGACCTCGCGGGGGCCTGTTTCGGCGGTTCGTTCACGGGGTCCGCGGACCTGGCGGCCGCGTGGACGCCGGACCGGAAAATGGAGCGGCTCCAAGTGGCGGTTGAGGGGGGAGTGGAGCAGCTTGACGGTCAGGCGCTGGCCCTGGCCGCGGGGCTGAAGAACGCGGAACGGTATGAGGGGCGGCTCTCGCTGGGCGGCCGGCTCAGCGGGGTGGCCGGAACGGACCCGTTCCGCGCGCTTCACGGAGAAGGCCATCTCCGCGTCGCGGCGGGCCGGTTGTTCAAAATTCCGGTTTTCGGGCCGTTGACCGATTTTTTGGAGCGCCTGATGCCCGGGCTTGATCCGGCGGGCAGCCGGACCGACGCCACGGCCGACTGGCGGGTGGAAAAGGGGGTGGTGCGGGCGGAGTCGATCACCCTGGGCGGCGACGTGTTCAACCTGACCGGGCATGGGGCGTATGCCCTGACCAACAGCCTGGATTTCGGCATCCAGGTCAAGTTGATGAAGGACGACACCCTGCTGGGCAAAGCGGTGCGGGCGCTGACGTTGCCGGTGAGCAAGCTGTTCGAGTTCCGCGTGCGCGGCACGTTAGGCGCCCCCCGCTGGTACCCGGTCAATTTTTCGGCCGATCTGCTCGACAAGCTCCCGTTTGCGGGGCGCAGCGTACGGGATGCGGAGGAAGCGGGCGAATGAGCGGTCTGGTGCATATCCGCACCTATGGGTGCCAGATGAACGTGCGCGACAGCGAAGCCGCGGCCGCCCTGCTGGAATCGCGGGGGTACCGGCTGACGGATCGCGAAGAGGACGCGGACATCCTCATCGTGAACACGTGCAGCGTGCGGGAGAAGGCGGAGGATAAGGCGCGGGGCAAGCTGGCCCTGATGATCGCCGCCAAGCGGGAGCGGCCGGACCGCATCGTGGGCGCGATCGGCTGCATGGTCCAGCGGCTGGGACGAGAGACGCTGAAGGCCATCAAGGGGTTGGATTTCGCCCTGGGGCCCCACCGGTTGGCGCGCCTTCCGCAGGTCATCGAAGCGGTTCGGGCCGGGGAGGGGCCTCTCGTGGATACGGGGGAGGCGCGGGAAGACGGGACGGCGCTGGACGGCCATCTGGCGGGCTCCCCGCTTGCCTTTGTGAACATCCTGTATGGGTGTAACAGGCGTTGCGCCTATTGCATTGTTCCGACCGTGCGCGGACGGGAGTGGAGCCGGCCGGCGGCGGACGTGCTGCTGGAACTGCGGAAACTGGCAGACGCGGGCGTGCGCGATGTGACGCTGCTGGGGCAGAGCGTGATGTCGTATGGTCGGACCAATCCCGTCTGGCCGGAAGGGGACCGGTCCCCCGGCGGATACCGGGAACCGCTTCCGCGCCTGCTGGAGGCGGCGGCGGAGACCGGGATTCCGCGCCTGCGGTTCACGTCCGGCCATCCGTCGGGCTGCACGCCGGAACTGGCGCGGGTGATGGCCTCGGTGCCGGCGGTGTGCGAGCACCTGCACCTGCCCGTGCAATCCGGTTCCGACCCGGTGCTGGCGCGGATGCGGCGGGGATACGATACGGCGGACTACCGCCTTGCCGTGGCGCGCCTGCGGGAAGCGATGCCGGATTTCGCGCTGACCACGGATCTGATCGTGGGCTTTCCCGGGGAGACGGGGGAGGACTTCGAGCGGACGCGCGCGTTTTTCAACGAGCTGCGGTTCGACAATTCGTTTATCTTCAAATATTCGGCCCGGGCCGGGACGCCGGCGGCCGAGTGGCCGGACGACGTGAGCGACGCGGAGAAGATGCGGCGCAACCGGATTTTGCTGGAGGACCAGGATCGGATGGGGATGGCGATTCATGAGCCGCTGATCGGGCGTGTGCTGGAGGTTCTGGCCGAGGGTCCGAGCCTGCGGAACGAGAGCCGATGGAGCGGGCGAACCCGGACCAACAAAATCGTGATTTTCGAGAATCCCGGAACGATCGCGGTCGGGGATCTGGTTCGGGTGCGAATCGGGCGTGTGAAGCCGCAGACGCTTTACGGGGACGTGGCGGCGTGAGGTAGGGCCGACGGGAAAAGGAGTGGACGATGAGCGCATTGGCGATGATGGCGATTGGAATCGGCGCGGTGGCCGTGTTGGGCAAGTTGCCGGGCATCCTGGCACCGTCCGCGATGCGGGCGGGGTTGGTGGCGTTTCCCAGGAGCCGGGTTTTGGGGCGGTTCCTGGCGGCCCTGGACCTGGTCGTGAGCGCCTGGCTGGTATGGGACATGCCGGAGAGCTGGTTCACCCCGTATCGCCAGAGCCTGTGGGTGTTGTGTCCCCTGTCGATCGTGCTGGTGTGTGTGTTTCTGGACGAGTTGCTGGCCGCGCGGGCGCTGGGCGGGCTGTTGCTGCTGGCCGCCGCGCCGGTGCTGGATATCGCCCGGTTTCATCCCTCCCCGGCGCGTCTGGTCATGGTGGTGTTGGCCTATTTGTGGGTGATTCCCGGGCTGCTGATCGTGTCGAATCCCTGGTGGTTCCGCAAATTGGCCGCGCCGATGGCGGCCACGGATCTCCGGTGCCGGTTGGCCTCGGCGGCGGGGGTGAGCGCCGGGCTGGTGTTGATCGCGTTGGGCATCTGGGTGTATTGAACGTTTGAAAGGAGGACCGCCATGACCGTCGAAACAACCGCATCCACACCGTCCGCACCACCGCCCGTTTCGCCGCCGCCTTCTACGGACTGGCGCCGGTTCTTCTCGGGATTCGGGGAGTTCCTCCTCTTCTTCATGGCCATCGTGCTGCCGGCGATTACCCTGGTCGTGGAGTGGGGCACCGGCATTTGCGGGGATACCTTTTTCGATCCGATCCCGACGCCCTTGCAGATTCTGCTGGTGGCCCTCGTGCCGGCGGCCAACGCGCTGGCCTGGTTCGGCCTCCGCCAGGGGTGGGGTGGCGGGCGGCTGCGCACGTTGGGGGTGTTGAATGGCGCCGCCCTGGCCATCGCGCTGGTGTATGCGATCCTCTATCTGCCCCTGGCGCCCTTTGCGTTGCTGGCGCTGCTGATGGTGTGGTGGTATTTCGGCGCGGGCTTCATCGGCCTGCTGCCGCTGTCGCCTCTCGGCGCGTTCATCGCCGGCCTCGTGCTGCGCCGGCGCCTGATCCGCGCCTATTGTCCGGCCGGCGCCCGGACCCTGCCCTGCATCCGGCTGGGCTTTGTCGCCGGAGTCGTGGCCCTGATCGCCGCCGGTTCCCTTGAAATCGCCACCGTGGCCGGGCTGCGGATGGCCGGTTCCCGTTCGAGCGAGATGCGGAGCCGCGGCGTGAGTTTGCTACGCCGGCTGGGCCGGGAGGACACGGTGCTCAGCATCGCCCATGGCCGCTCCTCGTTCTACGACACGATGTACGGGGAATGGTTCGCATTCGACGGGGAAAAGCCGAACCAGGAAAAAGCGAGGTTGATCTATTTCCTGATGACGGGCCGGGATTCGCGGCATGTCAAGCCCCGTTCAAACCTGCGCGGCCTGTTCGGCCGCGGGCGTGCGGTGAGCGAGGATTTCGAATGGGACGATCAGCAGGGCGGCACGCGGGTGGGCGGCATTTTGAAGGGCCTGTACCTGGATTCCTCGCGACTGGACGGCACGCTGGACGGGGACGCCGCCACCGGCTACCTGGAATGGACGATGACCTTCCGCAACGAGTCGGAATGGGGGCAGCGCGAGGCGCGCGCCACGGTGGCCCTGCCGCCGGGCGCGGTCGTGTCGCGGCTGACCCTCTGGATCAACGGCGAGGAGCGGGAAGCCGCCTTCGGCGGACGCGGAGTGGTGCGGGAGGCCTATCAGAAAGTGGTGCGCGCCCGGCGCGATCCCGTGCTGGTCACCACCTGCGGGCCCGATCGTCTGCTGGTCCAGTGCTTTCCGGTGGAGCCCAAAGGCGGCACGATGAAGATGCGGCTGGGTTTGACCGTGCCGCTTCAGCCTGAAACCGGCAAACCCACCCGCTGGTCCCTGCGGCTGCCGGTGGTGCTGGAACGGAATTTCCGGATCGACGCGGAAAAAGCGCAGGATGTGTGGATCGAAAGCAGGTCGGTCCTCCGGGCCGTCCAGGAGGGTTCCGGCGCGACGTTGAGCGACATCCAGTCCGAGGGCGTGTGGCGGGTGCAGGGACGGTTGACCGAGGCGGGGCTTTGGAGTCCCGGCGCTTACCTGGAGGTGGAGGGCGGGACGGGTGAAGCGTGGTGCCTGGATACTACGGGTGGCGAAACCGCCGTGGTGCAGCAGACCGTGACGGCCACGGCGCCGGGGCCCGGCGCGGTGGTGCTGGTCGTGGATGGGTCGGCGGCCATGGCCGGGCCCATCAAGGGCGTCGCAGAGGCCGTGAAGGAGATCCCGGAGGGCACGCGGTTCGATACGATGCTGATCGGGGACGATGTCCCGGCACGGCCCGTGTTGGAACCGGCCACGCGCGAGAGTTTGAAAGCGGCGGCCGATGCGATCGGCCGATTCGAATGCGTGGGCGGCCGCGGCAGCGTGAGGGCGCTGGAGGAGGCGTGGGATGCCGTATTGGCATCCGGCGTGCCCGGCGCGGTGATCTGGGTGCACGGGTCCCAGCCCGTGGCGCTCGATAGTCCGGAGGGCCTCAAACAGCGATTCGAGCGGATGCCGAATGGGCCGCAACTCCTGATTCTGCAGACGGCGCCGGGGGCGGACAAGGTGACCGAGGAAATGGATGGCGTGGCGGGCGTGCGGCTGCTGCCGCCCCATTCGGATCCCGCCATTCCGTTGGGCGCCCTGTTCCGGTCGTGGAAGCCGGATTCCGGATCCCGGCATGTGAAACGGACACGAGAGGCGGGCGCCAGGGAAGGCGCCGGCAAAAACACCTCCGATCATCTGGTCCGGCTCTGGGCAAAGGATGAAGTGATGAACATGCTGGCCCAGGGCAAACCGGTGGTGCGGGAGGAAGCGACCCGATTGGCGTTGCGGCATCATCTGGTGACCCCGGTTTCCGGGGCCGTGGTGCTGGAGACGGCCCAGCAGTTCCGGGACGCGGGGCTGGAGCCTGTTCCCGCGTCATCGTTGCCGACGGTGCCGGAACCCGAGTTCTGGGCGCTTGCCGTGCTGGCGGCGGGTTTTCTGATTGTCCTGTGGCGGCGGCGCCCGCGCGCCGCGGTCTCCTGAACATGGTGGGCCGTCGGTTCCAGACGCCCCTGGCGGCGGGGATGTGGGCCGCAGCCTGCTGGCCCGTGTGGGGCTGGTATGGCATGCGGCTGGGCTGTTTGCCCGAACAGGGCTGGTTGGCGCTGGCGCCGGTGACGGCCTTTTTCCTCGCGATCCGAAAGCGGCCATGGGTGGATGCGCCGGCGCCCCTGATCCGCTGGATTCCAGCGATCGTGTTGATGGCGGCTTATGCGCTTGGCTATCCTTTTTTGCCCATGACGTTGCGCGCGCTGCTGGCGGTGGCGGCGCTGCTGTTTATACCCGGCCCCTGGCGGCGGGGTTTCTGGCCGGCACCCGCGGTGGCGGGGCTGTGCGTCATCGGGTTGCCCGCGGTGGCCATGCTCCAGTTTTATTTCGGCTATCCGTTGCGGGTGCTGGTGTCGGCGCTGGCGGCTCCGTTGTTGCGGTTGACGGGGTTCGACGTGGTCCGGAATGGCGTGATGCTGATTTGGCAGGGCGAGACGATCGGGGTGGACGTGCCGTGCAGCGGGATCCGGATGGGCTGGATGGGGCTTTACCTGGGCTTGGCGGCGGCGGGGCTGACGGAACTGGGCTGGTGGCGAACCCTGGCCCTTCTTGCGGCGGCCGGGTTGCTGGTGGTGGCGGCCAATACGTTCCGGGTAGCGGGCTTGTTTGTCGTGCAAGCGCTTGGATTTGGTGACCGGCCGACGCTGCACGCGGGAATCGGCGTCATGCTGTTCCTGCTGGTGGCGATTGGGATTGCGGGATGCGTCCGCCTGTTGACGCGGAGGACGCGATGAAAGCCAGGGTCGGACTATTATGTTTCGGATTCGCATGCTTGACGGCGGGGCTGATTCCGCTTGCCGCGCCCGATGCGATGGGCGTGAAGCAGGCGGAAGCGTTTCCGGGTTGGCCGTCCGAATTCGAGGGCCGTCCGATTTGGGAGACGGAACTGACGTTGACTGAAGCGGCATTCAATCGGGTGTTCCCGGGGCGCATGGCGCGGTTCACGGACGGGAAGCGGGTGCTGGTGTTCCGGTGGGTGACGGCGCCGAGTCACCGGGTTCATTCCGGGGCCGATTGCCTGCAAAGCTCAAGCTTCACGCTGACGCCGGGCGAGTTGTGGCGGGATGAGGCGGGGCGGGTGTGGTCCGTGTGGGAGGCGGAGGGGCCGAAGGGGCGGATGCGGGTTCGCGAACGCTGTTACGACGCGATGGGGAATTCCTGGCCGGATGTGTCGGCCTGGTTTTGGACGGCGACTTTGGGCTCGAGCGAAGGGCCGTGGTGGGTGGTGACAGTGGCGGAAGGGGCACGGTGTCTTAATTGATGGTGAAGGGATAGATGCGAAACAGATTGATGTCGAGAATGCCTTCCCATTGAGGAAGACGTGGAGCGGGTCCCTCGATACGGACGAGGGGCGGTCGGCGGTCGGCGAGCCCGTTGATTTTGGCCCACAGCGTGGTGTCGCCCCAGAACTGGGGCGGGGTGTCTTTAGCCGCCACAGCTTTGAATATCTGGCCGGGCGAGTGGATGCCGGTCCGAATGACTTCCAGCGCGAGCCGATCGAGCCGGCCCAGGCCGGAGGCGGGGTCCGGGAATTCCTCCAGCCAGCGCGTCACGGCCGCGGGAATCCAGGGCAGAGGCGCGTGGCGCATCCCCGATAAGGCGGCAAAGGCGGCCTGATCCTGCAAGGCGAAAGCCCGGTCCACGCGTTCCGCGAAGAGGAACTGGTCCCGGGTCACGGGCCTGGCCCGATCGGCCACGGAAGCCAACTGGCCGGGGGTAAGCTGGCCGAGCCCGTGGAACGGGTCGATGCCGGGAAAGGCGTCCACGCAAACCAGATCGATCTTTTCGATGCGGAGCGCGTGCAGGCAGGCGAGAACGTGCGCGAGCATGGATTGATCGAAGAGGCAGGCATCGAACCAGAGCGTGACGGGTTGGTCATCCTGATGGATCGACCGCAGTTTGGCATACTGGGCCTGCAGGGTTTTCAAAATCACCGCCATGCTCAAACCGCCGCCCGTGGCATTTTCGAGGAATCGCGCGCGGGCGGTCAGGATGTCGTTGTCCGGCCAACCCGGTTTGCGGGGGCCGTCATAGAGGATGTCGTGCCAGACAAAGACTTCACCGAACACGCCGCTTTGGGCGAGGCTGGCGCCGGCGCAGTCGCCGCCGATGATATGGAGAGGGGTTTTCATGCGACCGAGGATACAGACCGCGCGGCGTGAGGACAAACCTGAAATCCCGAAAAGCACAAGGAAAGATACTGTTTGGGGGGCGCGTGTTTTGTGGTATTCTTATCAGTCTGAAAGGAACCTTCTGCAAGAAGCGCGTGATGCCATGAAAAACGAGTTGAGCCGGAATGCCGTGGATTTTATCGATGACGGGGCGATTCAGAAATTGATCGGCCGTCCCGGACCCGATGAGGCGCGGCTGAAAGACCTGCTGGCCAAGAGTTTAGACAAACAAGCCCTGACGGTCGCGGAGACCGCGGAACTGATCGCGGCCGACAAACCGGAGCAGGTGGAGTCCATTTTCGAAACTGCGCGCGAACTCAAGCGCCGGGTTTATGGCAATCGGATCGTTCTTTTCGCGCCTCTCTACGTGGGCAATATCTGCGTGAACGATTGCGTGTATTGCGCCTTTCGCCGGACTAATACAGCCCAGGTCCGGCGCACCCTCGATCCGACGGAACTCGATGCCCAGGTCCGGGCGCTGGAAAAGAAGGGGCATAAGCGGCTGATCCTCGTGTTCGGGGAGCATGCCCGCTACTCGGCCGAGTTCATCGCCGACTGCGTGAGAACCGTCTATGCCGTGAAAGAGGGCAAAGGCTCGATCCGCCGGGTCAACATCAACGCGGCGCCGTTCGACCATGAGGGTTTCCGGATCATCAAGGAGTCGGGCATCGGCACGTACCAGATTTTCCAGGAGACCTACCATCACGAGACGTACGCCAGCATGCATCCGAAGGGTACGCGGAAGGCCGACTTCCTGTGGCGGTTGGACAGCCTGAGCCGGGCGTTCGAGGCGGGCTGTGATGACATGGGCGTGGGCGCGCTGTTCGGGCTGTACGACTGGCGCTACGAGGTGCTGGGGCTTGTGACGCACTCCCGGCACCTGATGGACAAATATAAAGTGGGGCCTCACACGATCAGTTTTCCGCGGATTCAGCCGGCTTCAGGCGTGAAAGCCGACTGGCCGTTCATGGTCAAGGATGCGGATTTCAAGCGGGTGATCGCGATCCTGCGTCTGGCGGTGCCCTACACGGGGCTGATCATGACGGCGCGCGAGAGTCCGGCGTTCCGGCGCGAAGCCATGGCGTTCGGCGTCTCGCAGATCGACGCGGGGAGCCGCGTCGAGCTGGGCGGTTACACGGAGGCGGGCGACAGCCAGGTGATGGAGCGGGAGCAGTTCCAGTTGGGCGACATCCGGCCGCTGGATACGGTCATGCGGGAACTGATCCAGGATGGGTACATTCCGAGTTTCTGCACGTCGTGCTACCGGCTGGGCCGCACGGGCGAGCATTTCATGGAGTTTGCGATTCCGGGTTTCATCAAGCGGTTCTGTACGCCGAATGCGCTGACGACGTTGATGGAATATCTCGTGGATTATGCGACGCCAGAAACGCGGGAAGCGGGTCTGAAGGCGATTGAGACCGAGTTGGCCAAGATCGAGGAATCGCCGCAGAAAAAAGAGCTCCGCGCCCGGCTGAAAAAGATCCGGGAAACCGACGCGCGGGACCTGTATTTTTAGCCGGTGTCACGCATTCCGGACAGAGGAGGAAAAATGAAGAATGTTGAACGTCCACTGATCATCGCCCATCGTGGCGCGTCGCACGACGCGCCGGAGAATACGTTGCCTGCTTTCAAACTCGCCTGGGAGCAAGGGGCAGATGGGATTGAGGGGGATTTCCGTCTGACCGTGGACGGGAAGATTGCGTGTCTGCACGATCCCGATACCGGCCGGGTATCGGGGGGGGGGCGTTCGGTGGTCGTGTCGGAATCGACGCTGGCCGAGCTGCGGCAGGTTCACCCCATTCCCACGCTGGAGGAGGTTTTGGCTCTGGTTCCGCAAAACAAACGGATTTATATCGAGATTAAGAGCGGAAAGGACATTATTGAACCGATCGAAAAGGTACTGGTCGAATCGGGGTTGAAACCCGAGCAGGTTATTTTTATATCGTTTGTCGGAAACGTCATATCGGGCGTGAAAAAGCGGATGCCGGTGCACAAAGCGCACTTGCTGTCACGCGCCCCGGAGGGGGGTAATCCGGAGGCGGCGCGGGAGAATCTGATCCGGAACGTACAGGCGCTGGGGGTGGACGGCGTGGACGTGTGTGCGCATCCGGGCCTGGACCGGCATTTCGTGGAGGCGTTTCACCGGGCTGGCCTGGAGGTGCACGCATGGACCGTGGACGATCCGGCCGAGGGGAAGCGTCTGGCCGACGCGGGCGTGGATTCGATTACGACGAACCGGCCGGGGGTGATGCGGGTCGAACGATTGTAGAGGGCCAAGCATGGGACGCGCGATCCGTGCAAGGAAGGCATTCCTATTGCCGTCCTTTATTGTCGGAGTGTTGCTGCTGGCGTTGTGTTACGGCTGCCACACGGCTGGGCCGGGTGGCTCGAAAACGTCGGATGAACGGCGGCTCAAAGCTCAGCGAATGCTGTTGGATGCGACGTCCGATGCCCATGGGTGTCCTCTTTTCCCGGACAGTTCATCGTTGGCGACGAATAAATACGCGGAACGGATTGCCGCGCTTGAACGGGTTTTGGAACTGGATCCCGGATTGACGGAGTCTCATTTCTGGATAGGCATATATCGCTTGGCCTGTCTGGCCGCTCCGGGAGTGAGCCATACGCGAATGTCCGAACAAGACGGCTTGTGCGAACTGGAAACCTTTCTCCGCGTTACCCCGCACGATGGGAAAGCGTATGTCCTTGAGGGTAATCCGCATGCGAGTCGGAGTCGGTTGCCTGGGATGCTTCGTGAACGGGCTTGGCAAGCGTTGTTGCCGGCGTTGCATAATCAATGTCCAAAACCGCGTGTCGAAGGCGGGGATGGCGCCATTCCGGGGTGGACCACGGAGTCCAATCGGGCGTATGAGGCATTTATGGATCGGTACACGGCGACGGTGGGCGCCTATTTGTGTGAACCCCCAACAAAGAACCCTCAGGAACTGCGCGAGTTTCTTCTTTTCCCAGTCTGGTTTATGTGCCCTCCCATGGGGCGATATCCCCAAAGAATAGTCGATTGGTGCCGGATCGTGGAACAGGTATACGGACACGGTTCTGAGGCGGATGATTATTATGTGCGTTATTTTTATCATCACGCATTGAATGCGTTGGGATCAATGGGCGAGACCAACTTGGCCCGTCAGGTTCGCGAAGCGAGGGAATACAAGCCTCCGGCTGAAACCAACGCGGCATTGTCTCCTCGGTTGCCCTCCTGGATGTGCACGTGGCGCGAGTTGGATGAGTCGTTCGATCCTCAACTGGCGCCGCCGACGATTCCCCTGCCGGATGGGTGTCGAACCAATGTGATGCGCTTCCCGGACAAGCTCGGGTCAATTCGCCTTTATGCGCGTCTGGGAAATGACCGGTACGTGGCCGCGGGCGATGACGACGAACAGGTCCGATTTGCCGGTAACCGCCGGTATACGAGGCAACTGTTCCGTCAAAATATCCAGTCCGGCCAAATCGAGGAAATCCCGTTGTCCATGACGGGCGAAAGTTATTTTGTGACGGCCTGCTTTCCGCATGCGGATCAATTATGGATTGCGACACTTGACGTGATCGCGCGGTATTCGCCAGACACACGGAGCTTGACCTGGGTGGACCGTGCGCCGGACCCTTTGCCCGGATATATTTTGATGGGGACGGCGCAGCATGGGTGCTTGTGGTTTGGTGGTAAAACCGGTGGGCAAAAGTTGTGGCTGATGAAAATGGATCCGGGTTCTTTGAAGAGTCGGACGATTGTTTTGGAGAGCGCCGGTTCCATTCGAATCTTGGATCTGTCTGACGAAGTGTCCGGCCTGTCGTGGGCCGGCGGCGAGATGTGGGTCCGAAAAGGGCGTCATTGGAACGACAAGCGCGCGCTTCTGGTCGATTTTGAGTCCGGACGGATTACCAGGGCGCCCATACAACCGACCACGCCGGTGGTTGAATGTGCGGGTTCGCTCTGGGTGGGCACCGACCAAGGGCTGGCCCGAGTGATCGACACAAATCATTGGACCGTTTCCGTTATCGCCGCTTTTCCAAAAGAATCCGACGCCGACTATGTACGCGTGATGGCGAGCTTGCCTGTTCATGCGGATTCCCTGTTGTCAGGCTCAATCAGGGGGTTGGCCGCGGATGGCAACCGTTTGTGGATTCGGTGTTGGGATCGCCTGATTGGTTACGAGCCAAGGCGCGATGTGTGGCTGGGCCCGTTTGCGATGGAGGCGGGCTGGAATTTTTACGGCGGGTCAGCGCCTCCGGTCATTCTGGAGGAAGGGGTCATGGTCGATCTGGTGCAAGACATGGAGGATGTGCGCGTTTCGGCGATCCTGTCGGTTGAAGCGCTGGCTTCTGAAGCGGAGAAATCCATCGCCAGCGCGTCTACCGCGCGCATTCGAGATCAGTGGGAAAAGGGTGTGTTGGCGAAATCCCCGGTCGAACGCGGGGTATGGTTTCTGGGACATGGGCAACCGGAAAAGGCGGTGGCGAGTTTCGATCAGGCCATGCAGGTCTGTTCAACCAATCCGATTATCCACTTTTTAAAGGCCAAGGCATTGGAGCAATCACACCCGGCCCGGGTGGAAGAAGCCATTGGCATATATGAGTCGGTCATTCGATCGGATATGGGAGAATATGCGCGAAGCGCCGCGGCTTGTTGCCTGCTTCAGTTTTCGTTTGAATCGGGCGAATTCGAATACGCGGCAGCGTTTGGCGCGACGAATACGATTCCCGTGCTCCAGCAGGCGGCATGGATTCCGGAATATGCCATGGTGTATGCGGGGGAGCGGGAACTTCTTCGAGCGTGGGCGTATGCGGGCAAGACGGATTCGTGGCTTAAAGCGAATACCGGATATGATTTCGGCGCTAAGGTGTTAAGGGTGCCGGATTCGGTATGGCTTCCTGATCAGGATATTCGGGCGGCTTGGTATGCGGGACAAGGGCGATTTCGGGAGGCCCTGGAGGAGATTGAATCGGGACGCGACCGCAACCCGACCGGGAGGTATCGTTGGATTATGTTCGATGCGGGCTATCCCGAAAGCGCCATGCTAGGGCTGAATGAGGCGAATGACGATGCCAAGCTGGACATCTGGTGCGCGCTCTATGGAGGCCGCACGGATTTGGGGGGAGCCCGGGAACTGATCGCTCGCTACGAATCATGCAAGCCTGAGTGGGGTGTCGGTTTTCGCGAAACCTGTCGGATGATGATACTGCGTCTGGATGCGCTCAGCCATTCCAGCCGATCAGGCGCGCGTGAGTTGTATGGCGCGGAGGGGGATCTGATTCGGGGGCTTTACCGGCATGGCGTGGCGCGGTTGGAGAAGGTGCGTGAGAATCGCGCAATGCCGTTGTTGATTCGGGCCGAGGCGGGCCGTTTGCTGGCGGAAACCGCGTGGTTCGTGCGTGGGGATGTGGCGTTGTTCGCGCCGATTCGCGAATGGTACTGGCAAGTGGGCGCGGGGACCGGGGCAGAAGCCGAGTGGGCGCTGTGCATGGCGCTTCGCCTATCGTTCCTGGAAAAGGCTGACCCGGGCACTCTTATCGAAGCCATTCTGCAACGCTCGCCGGGGTCTCCGGCCGCGGAGGAGGCGCGGCGCATGCGATCGGCATTGAATACGGAGGCGCCGCCGTATCTGTGTTCGGCTATAAAACGCCCCATGCGAATGATTCGCTGCCAGGCGTTCCAGCGGGGTGATATAGTCTTGGTGGCTGGTGCAGGAAAGAAACAGGAGTTTGATTATGTGAATTGGACGGGAGGAATAGGGGTGTGGCATTGTGGCATGACATGGGGACAAAACCCTTTTGAGAATTGTCTTCGGTTCAGACCGGCCAGCCAGTTCACGCCGGGACTTTGTTATGCCGATTTTTACGAAGGCGACAAGTTTGTGGCCCGGCGTCTGTTCACGGTATCGGGCCGCATACCGAACGAAAACGACAGGTGATTCCGGACCGATATGAAATTCGGTTGAGGGGTGGCCTTCCCCCCAAGGCGATTATGATCTGACCTGGAGAACAAGATGAACCGTTCGAAGGGATTGTGGTTGCAGGTTCTGGGGCTTGTGATTTTGTTGGCAGGCAGCGGTTGTGTGGTCATCAAGCCTGTAACGGCATGGCGGCAAGAGCGGCGCAACCGGCAGGCCCAGGCGTTGTTGGGGGAGGCCACGACCGGTTCCGACGGGAAGCCTTTTTTTACGAACGAATCCCAGGCGTCCACGGACCAGTTGGACGATCGGATTCTCAAGCTGCGCCGGGCGATGGAGTTGGATCCCGCGTTGACGGAGACGCATTATTGGATCGGCCAGTATGGGCTTGACCGGCTGGAAATGCCGGGCGCGAGCAACTCGCTTATATCCGCCGAAGCCTGCATGGCGGAACTGAAGACGTATATCCAGCAGACGCCGAATGACGGGAAGTCCTACGATTACGGAACCATGTTCGGGATGGGCATCCGAACTCCGGGGGTGTTGCGCGAAAAGGCGTGGCGCGCCTTGATTACCGGCTATTTCCGCTTTCGCTGCCTGCGCATTTGGACGCCACCCAACGAGCTTCCCCGCGTCGAGCTCATTCCGGCCGATTCCGAGCCGGCGATCGACCAGTACCGGCAGCGATGCGATGAACTGGTGCGACTCGTGACCGCATACCTCCGGGAACCGCCCAAAAAGAGGATGGGCACCACTCATGTGGTCATGCTTCCGTTTGTCTATATCAGTCAAGCGCTTCGGGATGAGCCCCAGCGGATCATCGACTGGTGCCGACTAATGGAAGACGTTTACGGGCCCGATTATGCTTCCTACAGCGTGCTGAACCCCGTTAGCACGGCGGCGAATTACCTCGATTCGATGGGGCACACCAATCTGGCCCGGGAGGTGCGCGAGTCGCCGGACGGAAGGCATGGCCACGAAAAGGGGAAAGCAACGGTTTCGCCGCCTAACAATAAAGCCCCTCCGTTTATCGACAATGTGCCGGATGAAGATGCGAACTGGCATCCGAAGATTTACGGTTTTGGCTTGCCGGAGGAGTCCCTGGAAAGCGTCGAAGACATCCCGCCCGGCGCGGGACTCGTTCAGATCCATGCCCGGGTCGGGAGAACGCGATATTTGGCAATGGGGGACCCGGGACAAGGCGTCTTGTCGGGCCAACGTGATCACTATGCGCGGCGGCTTTTCCGCCAGGATATCGCCACCGGAAAATGCAAAGAGATTGTTCTGAAATCCCCAAACGGGCCGGTTTTCATATCCTCCATAGTTTCCCAGGAACCGTATGTTTGGTTTTCCACGCTTGACGGCATCGTTCGGTATGCCCCCCGAACGAGGCGATTAAAATGGGTGGAGAAGACCGAGGGTTTCCCGGGACTTATTCTGGCGGGGACGAAGGCGGAGGGGAGTCTGTGGTTTGCCGGCGTTGCGAGAAACGGACGCCTTTTCGTGGTGCGGGTTGACCCGGAAACATTTGCGGTTCACGTGTTCCCGCCCGGCACGCTGATCAACGGCGTAGCGGGGTTGTCGTGGTTGGGCGGACGATTGCTGATCCGGATGAACTACTATTCGTTCGTCATGGATCCGGACTCGGGCGCATGCCGGAACTTGCCTTTCCAGGCCGTTTCGCCGGTTGCGGAGTGCGCCGGCGCGTCGTGGGTAATCACCGGGCGGGGATTGGAGAAAATCGTCGATCCTGAAAAGCCGACTGCCGTGCTGATCGCCCGATTTGGCCTTGTGAAAGCTTCGGCGCAACTCGATTATCTGCTTCCCGACACTGGGGTTCGCCCCCGTCATTTAACGCCCGCCTCCGGGATCGGTTTGGTGAGCGACGGCACGCGGCTTTGGATGGCGCTTGGCGAGCATTTGGTGGCCTATGAGCCGGAGCGGAACGTGTGGACGGGGCCATTTGTTCTGACGCAAACGGGCGGAAGCGCGCCGCTGTTTATCGAGGACGGCACGCTGTGGAGCGTGGTTTCGTGGAACAAGCAAAAGGGGAAACCGGTTGTGCTTCTGAAAATCGCAGCATTGTTAGCTGAGGCGCAAAAGGGAACGATTCCCGACAGGAGAAGTGAATGAGACAGCCTTGGATCATCGCCCATCGCGGCGCGTCGCACGACGCGCCGGAGAATACGTTGCCTGCTTTCAAACTCGCCTGGGAGCAAGGGGCAGATGGGATTGAGGGGGATTTCCGTCTGACCGTGGACGGGAAGATTGCGTGTCTGCACGATCCCGATACCGGCCGGGTATCGGGGGGGGGGCGTTCGGTGGTCGTGTCGGAATCGACGCTGGCCGAGCTGCGGCAGGTTCACCCCATTCCCACGCTGGAGGAGGTTTTGGCTCTGGTTCCGCAAAACAAACGGATTTATATCGAGATTAAGAGCGGAAAGGACATTATTGAACCGATCGAAAAGGTACTGGTCGAATCGGGGTTGAAACCCGAGCAGGTTATTTTTATATCGTTTGTCGGAAACGTCATATCGGGCGTGAAAAAGCGGATGCCGGTGCACAAAGCGCACTTGCTGTCACGCGCCCCGGAGGGGGGTAATCCGGAGGCGGCGCGGGAGAATCTGATCCGGAACGTACAGGCGCTGGGGGTGGACGGCGTGGACGTGTGTGCGCATCCGGGCCTGGACCGGCATTTCGTGGAGGCGTTTCACCGGGCTGGCCTGGAGGTGCACGCATGGACCGTGGACGATCCGGCCGAGGGGAAGCGTCTGTCCGACGCGGGCGTGGATTCGATCACGACCAATCGGCCGGGGTATATCCGGTCGAGTTTGGGATGATTGGTCGGGCGGGCTGGGGTGAGTTCGGCCTTTTAATGGGATGTTGAGGAATCATCCGGAGCGGTTTTGTATTTCCCACTATCTATGGGTAAATCATTTCTCATTCCCGGGTGCTTCGGGTTTTTCCGGGCGATCGAGTTGTCGATATAGAGGGGGAGTACTCAGGCGCGAGTGGCCGCCTGGATTTCCGCGATGACCGCCAGAGTGGCGGCGGCGGGGTCTGGGGCCTCGGTGATGGGGCGTCCGACAACGAGGTAGTCGGCGCCGGCCTGGACGGCGGCGGCGGGGGTGGCGATCCGTTTCTGGTCGCCGGCGTCGGCGCCGGCGGGGCGGATTCCGGGTGTCACCAAAATGGGGTCAGGTCCGAAGCGGCGGCGCAGGTCCGCGGCCTCGTGGACGGAGGTGACGAGGCCGTCGATGCCGCAGGCGAGTGCCATTTCGCCCAGTCGCAGCGCCTGTTCGGCGAGGGTGCGGGCGATGCCGAGGTCGGCGAGATCGGCCTGGCTGAGGCTGGTCAGGGTGGTGACGGCGACGAGGCGGGGTCGGTTGGCGCCGGCCTCGCCGGCGGCCTGGGCGGCGGCCTTGAGCATATCGCGGCCGCCGCAGGCGTGGACGGTCATGAGGGAAGCGCCGAGGGTGGAGGCGGATTGGACAGCGCGGGCGACGGTGCGGGGGATATCGTGGAACTTGAGATCGAGGAAGAGGCGCATGCCGCGGGCCGCCAGCGGGGCCACGGCGCGGGGCCCTTCGGCGGTGAAGAGTTCGAGGCCGACCTTGCCGAAGGTGGCGGCGGGGGGGAGGCGGGGGAGGGCGGTTTGGAGGGCGCGGGCATGGGGGAAGTCGAGGGCGACGATGAGTTCGGGCTGACGGGATGGCATGGCGGGCTCCTGTTGTGTGGGGGACATTGTGAGCAGGGCGGGGTGCGCGGGGCAAGCGAAAAGCGTGCGACGCGAACGAGCGCGTCGCGGGAAACGGAAGAAAAACTTAAAAATTGTTTGCGCTATTTTCGGGGTGTGGTATCTTTAAACGGTTTTCACGAAACCGGTTCTTTACAAAGCGGTACAACGGGCATGAAGAAAAGATGAAAATTCAACAAGGCCTGTTGACAATAAAGAGCCGATGGGGTATAACTATTAGTCTGTGATGAAGCCCGAGAGGGCGTAATACATCACGCTAAAAAAACAGAATCCCGACCTGGTCAGGGAAAGCAGGGAAGACCGGGAAGTGGGATTATGTTCTTTGAAAACAGAATATTCTGCGTATAAGCATCACTTCGATCCGGAAGTGGTGCGACTCGGAAAGAGCCCTTGTGCGAGGCCAGGTTTCCGGCGAAAGCCGGTCTACCTGACCTGGGGACGGGTAACACCGTTCCCAACCGTTGATTTTACAACGGAGAGTTTGATTCTGGCTCAGAACGAACGCTGGCAGCGTGGATGAGGCATGCA
>CAZSUH010000010.1:0-45553 GCA_964609905.1 uncultured Verrucomicrobiota bacterium | reverse complement strand
TGCCTAACGTTTTCATGCCCCAATTGGGAGAAGTCGTTTCTCAGCCTCCAAAATCACTCAATAGACATGCGCTTGCGCGAACAGCGCAATCGGCTCCGCCGTTCAGATCCGGACTTGAAAGCCGGGCGCAGACGGGCTAGAGTGTCGATGATCTAGTAATCGTTACCGAAAGGCGTTGACCATGGAACGCAAGGATTTCAAGGCCGCATACAAGACGATCATGGACGATCATTTCCCGGCGCGAATGGAGATTCGGTTCATCGGCGAGGCCGGCGAAACGACGCTCCAGTACGAAAAAGCGTCCTGGGTGATCGACGGGGTGAACAAGGGGTTGCGGTACGGCGAAAACCCGGGCCAGGAAGCGGCGCTCTTCCGGCTGGTCAACGGCAACCTGCAACTGGGCGGTGTCACGACGATCCGACCCGGCCGATACCTGGCCTCGGACGTGGAACTGCTCCAGTCGGGCAAGCACCCCGGCAAGACCAATCTCACGGACGTGGACAATGCGCTCAACATCCTGCGCTACCTGATGGCGAAACCCTGTTGCGTCATCGTGAAGCACAACAATCCTTCCGGGGTGGCCGAGGCGCCTTCGCTGGCCGAGGCCTACCACAACGCCAACATGGCGGATCGCGTGGCCGCGTTCGGCGGCGCCATCGTGTTCAACCGCGAGGTGGATCGGGAAACCGCCGAGCGGGTGGTCGAGAACTATGCCGAGGTGGTGGCCGCGCCCGAATTCGCCGACGGCGTGATGGCCATCTTCGCCCGCCGTAAAAACCTGCGCGTCATGCGGATCGGCAACATGAAAAACCTCGCCGATTTCGCGGGGCAGACCGTCCTCGATTTCAAGGCGCTGATCGACGGCGGCATCGTGGCCCAGACCGCGTTCGTCACGCGTGTCCGCACCACCGCCGACTTCCTGCCGGCCGCGGCGTCGTGGAAGGGGAAGGACTACACGGTCAACCGCGCGCCGACCCCGAAGGAGCTCGATGACCTGTTGTTCGGCTGGCTTGTGGAGTGCGGCGTCAGCAGCAACTCGGTGATTTTCGTCAAGGACGGCGCCACGGTCGGCATCGGCACGGGCGAACAGGACCGGGTGGGCGTGGCGGAAATCGCCCGCGATAAAGCCTATCGCAAACTGGCCGACCGCCTCTGTTGGGAGCAGCACCGGATCCCCTACAACAATCTGACCGACGCCGGCATGAAGAACGAAATCGACCGCGAGGTCGCCCGGCGCCAGGGCGGGCTGCCCGGCTGCGCGATGGTGTCCGACGCCTTTTTCCCGTTCCGGGACGGCATCGACGTGGGGTTGCGCGAGGGCGTCCGCGCGGTGGTCCAGCCGGGCGGCTCGGAACGCGATTTCGAAAGCATCGAGGCCTGCAACGAGGTTGGCGCCGCCATGGTGTTCACCGGCCAGCGCTGCTTCAAGCATTAAGGGAGGTGCCGGAGATGAAAAAGGCCAAAGTCGGATTTATCGTTTATGGCGTGCACAAGGACGGGCTGAAGGATCCCATGGGCGCGCCCTTCATCGACGCCGCGCTGGTGGCGAACGCGAAACAGGCGTTGCGGGCGGCGGGGCTGGAACTGGTCGAGCACCGGCTGGTGGTGGCCTCCCGGGAGGAGGCGCGCGCCTGTTTCGGCGCGTTCAAAAAGCGGGACGACGTGGACGCCCTGGTTCTTTTTTCCGGGACCTGGGTCTGGGCCGCCCACCTGGTCGGGGCGATCCGGGACTACGCGCTGACGGGCAAGGGGCTGGTGATCTGGACCCATCCGGGATCCCAGGGCTGGCGGCCGGTCGGCGGGCTTGTGCTGCACGGCGGGCTCAAAGAGATCGGCGTCGCTCACCGGTTCGTCTACGGGCCGGCGGACGATCCCGCCGAGATCGGCCGGATCGCCGCCTACTGCCGCGCGGCCCAGGAGCGGAACCGGCTCAACCAGAGCACGATCGGCGCGTTCGGCGGACGCGGCATGGGCCAGACCTGCGGCGCGGCCGATCCCTCCCAGTGGATGAAGACGTTCGGCATCGACATCGATTCCCGCGACACCACCGAGTTGATCCGGACCGCGGATGCGATCACCCCGAAAGAGCTGCTCGAGGCGCGGCGTAAGATTCAGCCGGTTTTTTCCGCGCCGATCCCCAGGGGGCGTGTGGCGGACCGGTCGATCCGGCTCTACCTGGCGATCAAGAAGATCCTGAAGAAGGAAAAGTGGGATTTCTACACTATCCAGTCGTTCCCCGGACTGGGCGACGATTACAGCGCCACCTGCTTTGCGCAGAGCCTGATTTTGAACGAGGGGATTGCCACGTCGACGCTCGGCGACTTCAACACGGCGATGACCGTCAAGCTGTTGACCGACCTGGGCGAGGCGCGGGTTTACTACGGGGATTTGCAGCACGTGGACAAGGCGCGGCGCGAAATCAAGATCATCGGCGACGGCGCCTGTCCGCCGTCGCTGGCCTGCCGGCTGGGGCCGGCGACGTTCGCGGAGCACGGCATCCCGACGGAAGGCGCGGCCGGCGGCCTCTCGGTGAACCTGCTGTGCAAGCCGGGCGAGGGCGTGCTGGCGCGGTTGGGGCGCGCCGACGGCCGGTTTGAACTGGCCTTCTGCCGGTGCACGGTGTTCACGCCCCCGGCCGGGGACGTGGAAAAACGGCGGCGGGAGTGCGGCATTCCCTTCTGGCCGCATGCGTTCGTCACCGCGCATGCCGACATGGACGCGCTGGTCGAGGCGTGGAACAACGAATATGCGTGCCTGGGGTATGGCGCGCATATTTACGAGGAACTGCAGGCCTTCTGCGAGCAGACGGGGATTCGGGCGATCGCGCTCTGATCGCGAGGGAGAGGGGAACGGCATGCCGGACGGTTGTGCCAACATTCTGGTGGTGGACGATTCGCCCGCAAATCTGCAATTGCTGGTCAAGCTCCTTCAACTGGAGGGCTACAAGGTCCGGCCCGTCCGTTCCGGCCCCGCCGCCTTCGCCCTCATGCGCGGCATCCGGCCCGACCTGATTCTGCTGGACATCAACATGCCGGAGATGGACGGCTTCGAAGTCTGCCGCCGGATCAAGGCGAATCCCGAGTCTCGGGATATCCCGGTGCTTTTCCTCAGCGCGCTTCACGACACCTTCGACAAGATCAAGGCCTTTCAAGTCGGCGGCGTCGATTACATCACCAAGCCGTTCCAGATAGAGGAGGTGCGGATGCGCATGGAAACGCACCTGCACCTGGCGCGGATGAAGGCCGAGTTGCTGGAGGCCAATGACAAACTGAAAGCCAGCGAGCAGCAGCACGAGATGCTGACACACCTCGTGGCCCACGATATGCGCACCCCTCTGTTCGGCATCATGGGCATGGCCGAACTCGTGGGCCTCGACCCGGTCGTGCAACAAAATCCGGAAACGCAGAACAATGTCGTCAATATCCAGGATTCGGCCCGCATCCTCGTGAACCTGATTTCAGACATGCTGGACGTCTACAAGCAGGAATGCGGCGGCGATCTGGTGCATGCCGGGCCGGTTCCCTTCGGCGCGATCGTGGACGACGCGATCACGATGCTGGGCGGCATCGCGAAGCGGCGCCCCTTCGTCAAGCGCCTGCCCGACACGCCGTTCCAGGTCCGGTGCGACCGGGGATTGACCGTCCGCGTGCTGGTCAACCTGCTGGGCAATGCGTTCCGTTTCACCCGGGAGGGAACCGCCGTCACGTTGAACGCCGAGGCGTCGCCGGAGTTTCTGAAGGTGTGCGTCGTGGACGAGGGCGTGGGCATCGCGCCCGAGGATCGGAGCCTGCTTTTTCAGAAGTTCGGGCAGTTGAAGGCCAAGGAAAAGGGCGCTCACTACAGCACCGGCCTGGGCCTGGTGTTTTGCCGCATGGTGGTCGAAGCCCAGGGCGGAACGATCGGCGTGGAAAGCGTGCCCGGGCAGGGCAGCGTCTTCTGGTTCACGATTCCCCGGATCGGGTGAGCCGCCGGCGTTTCGATGACGCGGCCGGCCAGGGGGTGTCGAGGTCCGTGCGATACAGCAGCAGGGCGTTGCCGATGACGGTGACGTCCGACAGCGCCATGGCCGCGGCGGCGATGTACGGGTTCAGCAGGCCGAAGGCCGCGAACGGGATGGCGATCACGTTATAGACAAAAGCGAAAAATAGATTCTGTCGGATTTTGCGCATGGTGGCGCGCGACAGGCGGATGGCCGCCTGCACGCCATGCAGGCTGCCTCCGGTCAGCACGATGTCGCCGGTTTCCTTGGCTATGTCGGAACCCGCGCCCATGGCGACGCCAAGATCGGCCTGCGCCAACGCGGGTGCATCGTTGATGCCGTCGCCCACCATGGCCACGCGCGTTGCCGCGGACTGGAGTTCGCGCACGACCGCGGCCTTGCCGTCGGGCGGCACGTCGGCGCGGACGTCGTCAATCCCCACCTGGCGGGCGATGTCCGCCGCCGCGGCGCGGCTGTCGCCGGTCAGCAGAATCGTGCGCAGGCCCAGGCGGTGCAGCGCGGCAATGGCGGCCGCGGAATCGGGTTTGACCGTGTCGGCCAGGCTGAGTTTGCCGATCAGGCGGATGTCTTGCGGGGAGCGCTCGGCCACATGAATGCGCGCGCCTCCCGCCGCGTCGGCCGCGTCCGGCGCCGGCGGCGGAGCGCCGGCGCGGCGCATCATGGCGGCGCTTCCCACGGCCAGCGCGCGCCCCTCCACCTCGGCCGTGACGCCGTACCCCGGCTCGTTGCGGAACTGCGTGGCGTCGGGGACGGCTATCCCGCGCGCTGCGGCCGCCGCTTCCACCGCGCGCGCCACGGGATGCTCGCTGTTGCGTTCGGCGCCGGCCGCGAGCCGCAGCAGTTCATCGGCGTCGATGCCGGGCGCGGGTGTGACGCGCGATACCCTCGGCCGCCCCTCGGTTACCGTGCCGGTCTTGTCCAGCACGACGGTGGTGATGCGTTCCGCCTTCTGCAGGGCGTCGATATCGCGGATCAGGATGCCCATGCGCGCGCCGCGCCCGGTGCCGACCATGAGGGCGGCCGGCACGGCCAGGCCCAGCGCGCAGGGGCAGGCGATGATCAGCACGCTGCAGACCGCCACCGCGATCTGGCCCCAGCGCACGGCCGGATCCGCGCTGCCGAAAAGATACCATCCGAAGCCCGTCACCAGCGCCACGGCCAGCACGGCGGGCACGAAGATCGCGGCGATGCGGTCGGCCAGCCGCTGGACGGCCGGCCGGGAAAGCTGGGCTTGCTCGACGAGCCGGACGATTTGCGCGAGCGCCATCCCGGCGCCCACGCGTGTCGCGCGGATCACCAGGCGGCCGTCGATGTTTTGCGTGCCGCCAAACACCTTTTCGCCCACGTGGCGCGTCACGGGAAGCGACTCGCCGGTCAGCATGGACTCGTCCACGCTCGACGGTCCTTTGACCACGACGCCGTCGATGGGGATGCGGTCGCCGGGCCGCACCAGCGCCAGTTCGCCGGGCCGCATTTCCGCCACCGGCACGGACTCGACGGTGTCGGCGCCGGACGCGTCCGGCGTGAGGCGCAGGGCCGTCGCGGGCGTCAGTTGCAATAACTCGCGGATGGCGCGTCCGGCGCTCTGGCGCGCGCGGGCTTCGAGCCAATGGCCCAGGCTGATCAGCGCCAGCAAGCCGGTGGCTTCCATGAAGTAGAGATCCGGCAATTCCCGCCATGCGCCGCACCGATGCCCCGCCAGGGCGATGGCGCTGTATCCATACGCCACGCTGGCGCCCATGGCGATGAGGGTATCCATGTTGCTGGTGAAACGACGCAGGGCGCGCCAGGCGCTGCGGTAGAAACCGCCGCCCACCAGCAACAACGCCAGCGTGGCGGCGCTGAACGAGGCCCAGGTCATCCCGTCCGGGGCGTCGGCAGGGTGCCCGTGGCCGCCCCCGAATCCCATCCGGAGCCAGTGAGCCGTTTCCACGGGAGCCCAGAGGATCAGGCCGATGACGGCGCGGCGCAGCCAGGCGCGGGCTTCGAGACGCTGCCGCGCGTAGCGCTGCTCTTCGCGCGCGGCGGAGTCCGGCTCCTCCGGCAGCGGTTCGCATGGATAACCGGCATCGGTGATGGCCGCGGCCACCTGTTCCGGTGACGCCGCGTCCGCGTCGAGGCGCACCACGGCGCGTCCGCGCGCCAGATTGACCTCGCAGGCGCGAACGCCGTTCAGTTTCAAGGCGGCCTGTTGCACGTGCCGCACGCAACTGGCGCAATTCATGCCGTCCACGCTCAGCACGATGTCGCGGCGGCCGGGGTCGGTTTCGGATGGCGCGGGGTAAACCATGATTTGAACGGCGAGTCGAAAAAATGGTCGGGGCGGCGGGATTTGAACCCACGACTTTCAGCGCCCAAGGCTGACGCGCTACCAGTCTGCGCTACGCCCCGAAATCGGGCAAGTTTTTACCCTACACCATCCCGGCTCCGTTTGCAAGAAAAGGAGCCGATCGATCGGGTCCCCGTGTAGCGGCCGGCGGCCTTTTTTTATTATCCTTTTTATCTTGTTATTCAAGCCCGGTTCTGGTCATATTAAAGGTTTGCGTGCCCTTGAAAGAGGGGAACGCCGGCATTTCCGGTGCCGCGGAACCGGGATCATGCCGGTCCGCCGGGTGGCGTGACCGGGTCAACCCAACAGGCGACGAAACGATATGGCGAAAAAGAAGACGGATCACACACAACCTGCCGAAATTGCCGGGGACGAAAGGGCCACCTTGTCGGCCATGTATGACGAAACGATGAAGAATTTCGTCGAAGGGTCGATTGTCCGGGGCAAAATTCTCGAAGTCCGCCCGAATGAAGTTCTCGTGGATATCGGGTACAAATCCGAGGGAATCATACCGGCAGCCGAATTCAAGAAGAGCGACGACATCAAGGCCGGCGACGAGCTGGATGTGTTGTTGGAAGGCATCGAGAACGACGACGGCATGGTCATGCTCAGCCGCGAGCGGGCCATTCAGAAAATGCGCTGGGACAACGTGCTGCAGACCTGCAAGGAGGGCGGCACGATCATGGGCAACGTCATCAGCCGTGTCAAGGGCGGCCTGATCGTGGACGTGGACGGCGTGGACGCCTTCCTGCCCGGCTCCCAGGCGGATTTGACGCCCGTACACGACCTCGACATTTATCTCGGGCAGAAGCTCGAATTCAAAATACTCAAGATCAACACGGAGCGCCGCAACATCGTGCTCTCGCGCCGCGAGCTGCTCGAGGAGCGCCGGAACGAAAAGAAGCGCGAACTGCTCTCCGAGATCATGGTCGGCCAGCTCCGCAAGGGCACGGTCAAGAACATCACCGAGTTCGGCGCCTTTGTGGACCTGGACGGGCTGGACGGGCTGCTTCACATTACCGACATGAGCTGGGGCCGCATCAACAACCCCCGCGAGATGGTCTCCGTGGGCCAGGAGATCGAGGTCGTCATCCTGGACATCAACCACGAGAAGGGGCATGTGTCGCTGGGCCTGAAGCAGAAGACGGCCAACCCCTGGACGGATATCGAGAAGAAGTTCCCGGCGGGCAGCCGCCTGCGCGGCCGCGTGGTCAACGTGGCCCCCTACGGCGCGTTCGTGGAACTGGAGCCGGGCGTCGAGGGCCTGGTGCATGTGTCGGAAATGTCCTGGACCAAGCGCGTCACCCGCGCCTCCGACCTGCTCGCCAACGGGCAGGAGGTGGACGTGGTCGTGCTCAGCGTCAATCCCGAGGACAAGAAGATCGCGCTGGGCATCCGTCAGACCGAGGAAAACCCATGGGACGGCGTGCGCGAACGGTATCCGATCGGCAGCCGCGTGCACGGCAAGGTGCGCAACTTCACCTCCTACGGCGCCTTCGTGGAGCTGACGGACGGCATCGACGGCATGATCCACGTGTCCGACATGTCGTGGACCCGCAAGATCAATCATCCGTCCGAAATCTTCAAGAAAGGCGACGAGGTGGATGCCGTGGTGCTCGAGGTGAATCCCGAGCAGCAGCGCATCAGCCTGGGCTTCAAGCAGGCCGCCGAGGATCCGTGGTCCACGATCGCCAGCCGCTACAAGGTCGGCCAGAAGATCAAGGGCGTGGTCTCCAAGCTCGCCTCCTTCGGCGCCTTTGTGCAGATCGAAGAGGGCATCGACGGGCTCGTGCACATTTCCCAGATCAGCGACCAGCGCGTGGAAAAGGTCAAGGATGTCCTGCACGCGGGCCAGGAGGTCGAGGCGCGCATCGTGCGCATCGATCCCGTGGAGCGCAAGATCGGGCTGAGCATCAAGGCCGCGGTCCTGGCGGACGAGGACTTCCATGTCAGCGAGGACATGCTGCAGGGATTGAAGTCGGGCGAGGAACTGGGCGGACTGGCCGGCGCCTTCGACGAAGCCTTCAATCTGAACGACGAGTGGAAGCCGGGGAAGAAGGGCGAGTAATCGCGCTTCCGGTCCGGCCGGATGTGTCAATCCGCTCCAAGGCGCCCGGTCCATGCCGGGCGCCTTGGGCGTTTTAAGGAGTCGCGCGCGATGACGGCAAACGTGGTGGACGTGCTGCGGAGCCGCGGCCTGTTCGAGGCCATGACCAGCGAGGAGCTGCCCCGCTTCTGCGAAAAGCCGGCGGCGGTGTACGGGGGCTTTGACCCCACCAGCGACAGCTTGCAGGTGGGCAACTTCGTGACGATTATGGGATTGGCGCACTTTCAGCGCTGCGGACACAAGCCGGTCGCCCTCGTGGGCGGCGCGACCGGCATGATCGGCGATCCCAGCGGCAAGTCCGCGGAGCGGAACCTGCTCAGCCCCGAGCAGGTGGAGAAGAACCTGGCGGGCATCCACGAGAACCTGTCCCGCTTCCTGGATTTCGACCATCCCACGGCGCCGGCCGCGATCGTGAACAACCACGACTGGATTTCGAAATTTTCCTACATCGATTTCCTGCGCGAGGTGGGCAAGCATTTCCGGGTGGGCGCCATGATGGCCAAGGAGTCGGTCCGGGCCCGCATGGAAGGCGAGGCAGGCATCAGCTACGCCGAGTTCAGTTACCAGCTCATCCAGGCCTACGACTTCCTGCACCTGCGGGACGCGCTGGGCGTGCGGATTCAGATCGGCGGCTCGGACCAGTGGGGCAACATCACCGCCGGCACGGACCTGATTCACCGCCTGCGCGGGGAGGAGGCGTTCGGCCTGACCTTCCCGATCATCTGCGACAGCAGTGGCCAGAAGTTCGGAAAGTCCGCGGGCAACGCGATTTACCTGGATGCGCGGCGCACCTCCTACTACGATTTCTACCAGTTTTTCATCCGCACCTCGGATGCGGATGTGATCCGCTTCCTCAAGATATTCACCTTCCTCCCGCTGGAGGAGATTGCCGAGTTGGAACGGGAACTGCAGCGGGCGCCGGAGGCCCGGCTCCCGCAACGCAAACTGGCCGAGGAGATGACCCGCTGCGTGCATGGCGCGCGCGGTCTGCGGATCGCCGAGGAGGCCAGCCGCGTGCTGTTCGGGGGCGACCTCACGGGGTTGACCGCGGACGAGCTGCTGGCGATTTTCGCCCATGTGCCCTCCACGGAACTGGGGCGGGGCACGGTGGTCGGCCGGCCGGTGGTCGACTTGGCGGCGGGTTCGGCCTTGTGCAAAAGCAAGGGCGAGGCGCGCCGGCTCATCGCCAGCGGCGGCCTCTACCTGAACGGGCGCCGCGTGGAAAAGCCGGAGGAAACGGTCGACCCCGGCGATTGCGTCGAGGAGCGCGTGATCGTGCTGAGGTCCGGCAAGAAAACCTTCCATCTCGTCAAACTAACGGCGTAGTCCGCCCCGGGGGCGGCGGGAGCGAGTATGCAAGTGGCGATCATCGGGATGGGCCTGATCGGCGGCTCGGCGGCGCTCGACCTGAAGAAGGCGGGATTCGCGGACCGCGTGATCGGGGTGGGCCGCACGCCGGCCAATATCGCGGCGGCGTTGCGCCTCGGGCTGGCCGACCGGATGACCTCGCTGGAGGAGGCGGTGGACGGCGCCGATCTGGTGGTTCTGGCGGTGCCTGTGGATGCCGCCCTCGCGCTGCTGCCGAAGGTGCTGGACCGGGTGAACGACACGCAGACGGTCACGGACATGTGTTCCACCAAGCGCGCGCTGATGGCCCGCGTGGAGAACCACCCCCGGCGCGCGCGGTTTGTGGGCAGCCACCCCATGGCGGGCACGGAATATTCCGGACCTCAGGCGGCCCTGGAAGGCCTGTTCCGGGGCAAGATCGGCATCCTGTGCGACACGGACAAGAGCGCGCCCGACGCGGTGGCGCGGGTGGAGGCGATGTACGCCGCGCTCGGCATGAACCTGGTGCGGATGGACGCGGCCCGACACGACCTGCACACGGCGTATGTGTCGCACCTCTCCCACGCGGTCTCCTACGCGCTGGCGCTGACCGTGCTGGACAAGGAGCGGGACGAGCGGCAGATTTTCAACCTGGCGGGCGGCGGTTTCGCCTCCACGGCGCGGCTGGCCAAGAGCGGCGCGCCGATGTGGACGCCGATTTTCATGACGAACACCGACCATGTGCTGGAAGCGCTCGACGCCTATCGGGAGCATCTCGACACGCTGCGCGAGGCCATCGCCCGCAAGGACGTTCCCGCGTTGAACGAGCGGATTGCCCGGGCCAACGATATCCGGCGGATTCTGGGATAAGGAGGACGGCTTGAAAAAAGAGTGTCATTGGGACTTTCCGCTGCCCCGCGCCCACACGGGCGTGTCGCTGGGCAATGGCATCCAGGGTGTGCTGGTGTGGGGGGGCGACTCGCTGAAACTGACCGTCGCGCGGGCCGGGTTCTGGGACCATCGCGGCGGCCGGCCTTTTCAGGCGCGGGCCACGTATGCCGACGTCCGCCGCCTGCTGGAAGCCAACGACGAGGCGGGAATCCGCCGCGTGTTTGCCAGGGCGACGATCGCGGGACAGGAGACGGAGCCCTACCAGATCGGGGGCAGCCTGATCGAGTTCTCCTTCGCCTCGGGTCTGGTTCCGGTTTCGGCGGATCTTCAACTCCGGAATGCCGCGCTGGACGTCACGCTGGCCAACAAGAGCGGGGCGACCGCCACGATGCGGATCCGGCAGGCCATGGACGCGGAATTTCTGTGGGTGGAGTGGAACACGCACGAATGCGGTCCGGTCCGGGTGAAGGTGCAATCGCCCTGGGCGTTCATCCGGGACCGGGTGGAACCGCTGGGCGTCCAGCCCCCCGAGATGTGGTCGGACAAGGACGGCGGCGGCTTTTGCCAGCGCCTGCCCGAGGATGCGCCGCTGGCGCTGGCCTGGCGCCAGTTGCCGGGGCGGCTGCTGGTCGCCACGGCCCTGGGCGAAGGCGGCGTGGACACGGTCAAGCGCGTCGTTCACGAGACCGAGACCGGCAGCGCCGGCCGCGAGGCGGACCGCTGGTGGGCCGCCTATTGGAAGGACGTGCCCCGGATCGATCTGCCTGACGGGGACCTGCAGCACGCGTGGGATTACGGCGTGTACAAGCAGGCCGGCCTGACGACGCCGGGCGGGGTGGCGGCAACCCTGCAGGGGCCGTGGATGGAGGAGTACCAGCTTCCGCCCTGGAGCAACGACTACCATTTCAACATCAACGCCGAAATGATCTACTGGCCGGCGCTCGGGACGAACCGGCTGTCCCACTTCGAGCCGCTGTGGGCCATGATCCGGGAGTGGATGCCGAAGCTGAAGGAATACGGCGAGGCCTTTTTCGGCGTGCCGGGCGCCTTCCTGCTGCCGCACGCGGTGGACGACCGGTGCCACGTGATCGGCTCCTTCTGGACCGGGACGATCGACCACGCCTGCACGGCCTGGATGGCCCAGATGGCTTGGCTCCATTATCGGTACAGCATGGACGAAGCCGTGCTGCGCGACCTGGCGTGGCCCCTCTTGAACGGCGCGTTCAACGGCTACTGGGGCATGCTCGAGGAGATCGAGGAAGACGGCCGCAAGCGCTTTTCGCTGCCGGTGAGCGTGAGCCCCGAATACAACGGCTCGGGCATGAACGCCTGGGGCCGCGACGCGAGCTTTCAGCTCGCGGCGCTGCATGCGGTGGCGCGCATTCTTCCGGAAGCGGCGCGCCTGCTGGACCGGCCGGCGGATCCGCGCTGGGCCGACGTGGCCGCGCGGCTGCCTCCCTACACCCTCGTCGAACCCGCGCCCGGCCTTCGCCGCATCGCCTTGTGGAAGGGCCAGGACCTGGCGGAAAGCCACCGGCACCACAGCCACCTGGGCTCCCTCTATCCCTTCGCCACCGTCGACCCGTTCGACCCCGCGCATCACGCCGTGGTGGCCAACAGCCTGCGGCACTGGACCGAGAAGGGCGCGGGCATGTGGACCGGCTGGTGCATTCCCTGGGCGGCGATTCTCTGCGCGCGCTGCGGACTCGCGGACGCCGCCGTGAGCTGGCTGCGCTGGTGGAAGATGGTCTTCACGAACGAGGGGCACGGCACCCTGCACAACGCCGATTTCTCCGGCTGCGCGGTCATGGCGGACGACGCGCTCTGGACGGCGGATTTCCGCAAAAGCTCCGGTTTCCGCGAAGTCATGCAGATGGACGCCGGCATGGGCGCCGTGACCGCGGTGATGGAGCTGCTGGTCCAGTGCCGGCGTGACGGGATTTACGTCCTGCCGCGGCTCCCCAGGCACTGGCGCCAGTTGACGTTCGACGGGATCCGGACGGAGGGCGCCTTCCTGATCGGCGCCACGGTGCGCGGCCGGCGGGTGGTGGAGGTGCGTGTGAAGAGCCTGGCCGGGCAACCCCTGGAGCTGGCGCACGGCATCGAAGGCGCCTGGAGCGTCAACGGGGTCCGGCAGACCGGCCCGCGGCTGTCCTGCGCCACCGCTGTCGGCGAGGAGTTGAAAATCGAGGCGGTCAACTGAACGTCGCGCGCATTTTGTCGCAGTAGTAGCGGACCAGGTCCCATTGGGCGTCCGGCGGCAGCCGGTGGTCGGGGCAGGGAATGAATCCGCCGAGCGCGACCAGTTTCCGGAGGCGCTCCACCTCCCGGTCCACGGCTTCGCGATCCCGTCCGAAAACGTTCTTGTTCATGCCGCCCACGCCGCGGAGGGCGCGGCCGTATTGTTTCCGCCAGGGCGCGATGCTGGCGTCCCAGGTGCCCACCTCGATGGGGAACATCGTGTTGACTCCGTTGTCCAGCCAGGTGGGGATGAGGGCGTCGATCTTGCCGTCGCAGTCGAGCGAGACGATGTCGAGTCCGTAACGGGCGCACAGGTCCGTGATGCGTTTGTAGTGGGGCCCGACCTTTTCCTCGAACACGGCGGGCGCAATCAGCGGGCCGTTTTTAAAGCAGATGTCCTCCCAGAAATGGACGAAATCGAATTTCGCGCCCGATTCCAGCGCGGCGAGCGTGTTGCGGTAGCACAGGTCGCCCACGGTGTCGATGATGTCCGTGAACAGCGTCTCGTCGTCGGCGTACAGGTAGCTGGAGCCTTCCACGCCGAGGATGTTGCGGATCTGGCCGTACAGACTTCCGCCGTGCAGCCCGTACAGGTAGTCCCGCGTGTCGGCTTTCAGGAAATCGAGTCCGCCCTGGTCGAACCGGAT
This sequence comes from uncultured Verrucomicrobiota bacterium, assembly GCA_964609905.1. GTDB lineage: Bacteria > Verrucomicrobiota > Kiritimatiellia > CAIKKV01 > CAIKKV01 > CAZSUH01. The sequence goes on along the minus strand of CAZSUH010000010.1, from coordinate 32,012 downwards.
CATCCGGTCGTTCGCGCGCACCCAGGAGGCGGCGATCCGGTCCGGGTCCCATTTGTAGCGCCATTGGTAATGGGTCTCCCAGGAGGCGCGATCCTTGAGCAGGTGCTCCACCTCGGCGGGAATCGAGCCGGCCGTGTCGGACACGACCACGACCACGCCGTCTCCGTTGAGCACGTGGCGCCGGCCGTCGGGCAGTTCGCGCACGACCTTGTAGTCGAATCCCGGCCGCAGGCCGTAGTTCGGATGGAAGGCGCTGTAATAGTTGAAATCGAACCCGAGCCTGGCGTCGATGGCGGCGTCGGTGGGATTGCCGTCCCCCCAGGTGCGGGCTTCCTCGGCTGTGATATGGCCTTCGGCGGCCCACTTGGCCAGCGTTTCGCCCCAATAGCCGAAGTGGACGATCGGCAGGCGGTCATAGGGCTGGTAGCGCAGGACGGCGAGGGTTCGTTGTCGATGATTCATGGGGGATCTTTCGTTTGGCCGGCCGTTTTACACGAGTGCGTTTTTCCGGAACTGGGTCTCGTAAAGCGACGCATACAACCCGCCGAGCGCCAGGAGTTCGGCGTGCGTGCCGCGTTCCACCAATCGGCCCTGGTTCAGGACGAGGATGACATCCGCCGCGAGGACGGTGGACAGGCGGTGTGCGATCACGAGCGTGGTGCGGCCTTTCATCAGCGGGCCCAGCGCGGCCTGGATGGCCGCCTCCGACTGCGAATCGAGCGAGCTGGTCGCCTCGTCGAGGATCAGGATGCGGGGATCCTTGAGAATGGCGCGGGCGATGGAGAGGCGCTGTTTTTCGCCGCCCGATAATTTGAAGCCCCGTTCGCCGACGAGGGTATCGTATCGATCCGGCAGGCTGGCGATGAAATCGTGAATATGGGCGGCCTTGGCGGCGGCGATGAGGGCGTCCTCGCCGGCATCCGGCCGGGCGTAGAGCAGGTTGTCACGAACCGTGGCGTGGAAGAGAAAGGTTTCCTGGGTCACCATGCCGACCTGGGCGGCGAGGGAATCCTGGGCCACGTCGCGCAGGTCATGGCCGTCGATGAGGATGCGGCCGGCCTGGGGATCGTAGAACCGGGGCACGAGGTAGGTGACCGTGGTTTTGCCGGCGCCGCTGGGGCCGACGAGGGCGGCCAACTGGCCGGGCGCGATGGCGAACGACAGGTCCTGGACGGCGGGCCGCTGGTCGGGGCGGTAGGCGAAGGACACGCCGTCGAACCGGATTTCACCGCGCACGGCCGTCAGCGGCCTGGCGTCGGGTTTGTCCTGCACGTCCGGTTTCATATCCAGGTATTCGAAGATGCGGACGAAGACGGCGAAGGCGCCCTGGAGGTCCACGTAGATGTTGGCGAGCTGGGCCACGGGCCGGTAGAGGTTGGAGAGGTAGGCGACGAAGGCGATGATGGTGCCGATGGTCAAGCCCACGGATTCGGCGTCGCCCTGGATGATCCGCCGGCCGCCGTACCAATACACGAGGGCGGGTCCGGCGGCGGCGATGATGCCGAGGAAGAGGAACATCCAGCGGCCGACCATAGACTGGCGGAGCTGGAGGTCGAGCACCTTGCGGTTGCCTTCGCTGAAGCGGTCGGCTTCGTAGTCGGCGCGGCCGAACAGTCTCATCAGGAGAAAGCCGCCGATATTGACCACATCCTGGGTGACGGCCTGGAGTTCGGACTGTTTCTCCTGGGTTTCGCGGGACAGCTTGTGGCGGAGCTGGCCGATGCGGCGCATGGGGAGCACGAAGGCGGGCACGATGGCGCAGGCGAGGATGGCGAGGCGCCAGTCCATGGCGACCAGCACGCCGGCGGTCACGAGCACGGTGAGGAGGTTGGTGACGACGCCGAGGAAGGTGTTGAGCACGACCCCGTTGACGGCGGCGGTGTCGTTGTTGATGCGGGAGAGGATCTCGCCGGCGCGGGTGGTGGCGTAGAAGCGGAGCGACATTCGCTGGAGGTGGCCGTAGAGGGCGATGCGCAGGTCGAACATCAGGCCCTGGCTGATTTTCACGTTCCAGTAGGTTTGGAGCACATTGAGCAAGCCGGTGACGACGGGCAGGAGCACGAGACCGAGTACCAGCCAATTGAGGAGCGGCCGGTCGCGGTTGGGAAGGGCCTGGTCGAGCAGGGCGCGCACGAGGAGGGGGGCGGCGAGGCCGAGGGTGGAGGCGATGCCGATGCAGACGAGCACCAGGACGGCGGGTTTGCGGTAGGGGATGAAGTAGCGGAAGACCCGCCGGAGCAGGGCGCGTTCGAACGCGATTCTCGGGCGTCCATCGTCCTGCCCCTCGCCGAGGTGATGGCCGAGACCGTGTGTGCGGGGCATTCCTCCCAAACTTCGACTGAAATGCATGCGGATACCTTAAGGCGGGGGGGTTAGTTCGGCAAACCATTTGTCGAGGCTGGGCGGCTGGTAGGCCTCGAACTGGGACAGCAGCGATTCGGCGTCGAGACCGGTTTTGATCATGGCCCGGTGTTCGGCCGAGATGAAGCGCTCCGTGACGGCCCGGTCGAGAAAGTCGAGCAGGGGATCGAAGTAGGCGTCCACGTTCAGGAAGCCGCACGGCTTGACGTGGAAGTTGAGCTGGCCCCAGGTGAGCACCTCGAACATTTCGTCCAGCGTGCCCAGCCCGCCGGGCAGGGCGATGAAGGCGTCCGCCAGGTCGAACATGGTCTGTTTGCGTTCATGCATGGTGCGGGTGACCAGGGTTCGGGTCAGCCCCATGTGCTGGACGTTTTTTCCGGTCAGCGATTCGGGAATGACGCCCCACACCGCGCCGCCGGCGGCCAGGGCGCTGTCGGCCACTTCGTTCATCAGTCCGACGCACCCGGCGCCGGTCACCAGGCGAATCCCGCGGGAGGCCAGGGTGCGGCCGAGGGCGCGGGCGGCAACGGAATAGGCGGGCCGGGCGCCCCAACTGGAGCCGGAGTAAACGCAGATCGAGGCAAGAGGCATGAGGATGGTTCCGGGGATCAGGAGACGGGCGCGGCGCCGTGGCTGCGTCGTTCGAGCAGGAACGGGGCGAAAACGTGGGTGAAGGGGCCGTCCGGATGAGGGTCCGGGTTGTTGAGAATCGCGATGACGCGGGCCACCATGTCGGCCACCGGCACGGCGAGTGTGGTCAGGGCGGGGCAGAAGGCCTCGCCGATCGGTAAGCCGTCGAAGCCGAGCACGGTCAGGTCGTCCGGCGCGCGGATGCCGAGTTCGGCGAGGCGGGCGAGCGCATAGCCGGCTATTTCATCGTCGAATATCCAGGCGGCGGTAACGCCGTCCTGGCGCATGACGGTGGCCAGCCGTTCCGCGTGGAGCCGGCCGAAGTGGGCGTGCGGGAAACAGCCGAGTTCTTCGCCGGGATCGAGGAGGCCGATCAGCCGGGCGATTCCGGATTGCGCAAAAATGGCGGGATCGCGGCCGTGAATATCCTTGAGCGTGCCGGCTTCGGCATCGGGCAGGGCGACGATCCGGTGGCCCAGTTTGGCCAGCCAATCGGCGGCGAGGCGGGTGGCGGCGGCCCGGTCGATGACGATGCGATGGATGCCGAGTTCGTCCATGCGCGCCTCGATCTCGGCGGGCGCGGGGGTATGGTTGTAGATCACGACCCGGTCGAACTGGGCGAGGTAGGGGAAGAGGTCGCCGATCCGTTCGTGTTGGATGGCGGACTCCTTGGCGTTTTGGATCCAGAGGAGCGCGGGCACGCCGCGGCCGACGAAATCTTCCAGTCCTTCACGGCTTTCCGGGCGGGGCAGGGCCACGATATCGACGGCGTTTTCGTGTTGGATGAGTTCGTTGGTGAAGCGGTTGTAGGCTTCCAGCAGGTGGTTCATGAGAAAGCCGGCGTGCAACACGCCGATGGCGGGCACGTCCTTTTTACGGAGGCGCCGGGCGTAGATGGAGGGGACGTAGCCGATTTGCTTGAGAAAGTCGCGGACCCGCAGTTCGGTCTGCTTCTTCACACCGCGTTCGCGGGCGAGACCGTTGACAACGGATGAGACGGTCATTCGGCTGAGATGAAGCCGGTCAGCCACCTGTTGCATGGTTAGGCGGGCGGAGCTTTTATTCATATTCCCTTCGTGTGCGTATCCAATCGGGGTGATACTAACCAATCGGCAACGCCTGTTCAACAAAAACGTTACACTGTAAAGACAAAATCGAAAAATGGATATTTTTATGAACCGGTTTACGGGAATTTTCGCTATTATCAACATTATGAAAAAACGCGCATGGTTCGCATTTGCCGGCATCCTTCTGTCGTCGGGGATGAAACTTCAGGCCACGCCTTCCCACTCGATATTGGTCACCGCGAGTCGGGTGGCCCGTCCGATCGAAACGATTCCCGCCTTGGTGAATGTGGTGGAACGGGAGGCCATCCGGGACTCCGGCGCCATGACCGTGGAGGGTGTGTTTCGAGGGCTGGGAGGAATCGACCTGCAGGGCAGCGGATTGCCCGGTCAGATGACGCGGCTGAACCTGCGCGGGTTGACGAGCGGCTATCAATCCCAACGGGTGCTGGTGCTGGTGGACGGACGCCGGATCAACGATCCCTACCAGGGCAATGTGGAGTTCAGTCATCTTCCGGTCTCGGGTCTTGAGCGGATTGAACTGGTCCGCGGACCGGGCTCGGCGCTGTACGGGTCCAATGCCGAAGGCGGCGTGATCCAGCTCTTTACCCGCCGGGCCGAGGCCGGCAGCCCCTACGGCCTGATCGCCGCGGCATTCGGGGATTATCACACCCAGGACTACCGGCTGGAGCAGGGCGCCGCGGCCGGCCGGCTGGATTACGGAGTGTCGCTCGGCAGCCAGCAGACCGAGGGTTACCAGAAAACGAAACAGGGATGGCGCCAGGATTGGCGCGCACACTATGCCGACGCCCAACTGGGCGTCGCGCTGGGCGAGGCGGGCGCGCTCAGGTTCTATGCGGGCGGCTATGCGGGCGAGGGGCGGGACGCGAGCAGCGACCGGGAAACCCGCCGCGATTACCAGACGGCCGAATACCGCTGGGCCGGCGACGGCGCCGCCGCGCCGGAACTGTCGGCCCGGATGTGGCGCAACGGCCAGCGCGACGAATACGACTGGTTCTATCCGGGCAAGGGGATCTATGACTTGCAGGGCCTGGGCGCGGAAGCGCTCTATTCCCGCTGGGCGAACGCCTGGAACCAGGTCACCGGCGGGGCGGAGTGGCGGCAGGATGACGTGGACATCGACGAGGTGGCCGATTCCGTGGACGAGCAGTCCGACAACCTGGCCGTTTTTTTGCAGAACGAGATGGAGGCGGGCGACTGGCGCTTCACGCTGGGCCTGCGGTTCGATCATGCGGAGGATTACGGCGGATTCTGGAGCCCCCGCGCGGGCGCGGTCTGGCAGGTCACCCCGGAATTCGACCTGTTCGCCTCGGTTAACCAGGCGCACATGGCGCCCTCCCTTTCGGACCGGTATGTGAAGGTTGTTTACCAGGGCGTGGCGTTCATCGGCAATCCGGACCTGGATCCGGAAACCCTGACCGCGTACGAGCTTGGATTCCGCCTCCGTCCGACCGAGACGCTGTCGGTTCAAGTGGCGGGCTATTACCAGGACTTGAACGATTCCTTCGATTTCGTCCTGACGCCGGACGGCACGTTCCGCAATTACAACGCCACGCGGAGCGCGATTTATGGGGGCGAGGCCGAAGCGCGATGGACGATGCCGCGCGGGTTTTCATCCTACGCGGCGCTGTCCTACACGGAAGGCACGTATGACAAGTTCTGGATGCCGGGCGTGGACGGCAACAGGATCGCCTACCTGGCGCCGTGGAAGGCTTCCGCCGGATTGGATTACCGCACGGCGGCCGGCTCGACGCATGGCGTTCAGGTTCGCTATACGGATGACCGGTATGCGGACGCCCAGAACAGCGTGACGATCGACGAGGCCGTGGTGGCGGATTGGCATAGCCGGGTGCGCCTGTGCGACCGCCTGTTTTTCACCCTGCGCGTGCGGAATCTGTTTGACACGGGTTACGAGGAACTGCCCGGCGTGGAGCAACCCGGGCGCTGGACCATGGTGGGCATCGAGGTTCCGTTGATGTGAGGCCGGTCGGCCAGGCGCTCCCGGGTTTGCAGGGGGTATTTTTCATTGAAGAAGGCCGGGCGCCCGGCCCACTGTGGGTGCGCTAGAAATGTCAACCTTGACTTCGGAAGCCGCCAATCGGGCATCTCCGCTTGCCGGGCTCGTCCGGCCTACTGAATGCAGCCTTTCTTCGGCTGAATAATCCATAATCGCGCCGTTCAGTCAATGCCAGCCCCCCCATAAACCCCGGAAGGTGCCGTTTTTCGCCGTCTCAATTGCCTTTCGGCGGTGTTCCATACAGGAACGCACCAACGTCCTCGTCGAGAACGTCGAAGGCGACCGTGACGTCTCAATTGCCTTTCGGCGGTGTTCCATACAGGAACTGCCGTGACCGAAGCTGTCGTGCGTCCCGAGCGGCGGTCTCAATTGCCTTTCGGCGGTGTTCCATACAGGAACTTGCCGTGTCCGAAGCTACTGTCCGCCCGGAACGTCGGTCTCAATTGCCTTTCGGCGGTGTTCCATACAGGAACTAGCGGAACTGTTCGTGGTTCCCGGGTCGGCGGAAGGGTCTCAATTGCCTTTCGGCGGTGTTCCATACAGGAACCCGTGTCCGAAGCTACTGTCCGCCCGGAACGTCGCGACGTCTCAATTGCCTTTCGGCGGTGTTCCATACAGGAACTCCTGTGAGCGTTCCGTCAAGTGCCTTTCGATGGCGGGTCTCAATTGCCTTTCGGCGGTGTTCCATACAGGAACAACGAATGGGCGTCGGCGTATAAAGACTCACGATGGGTCTCAATTGCCTTTCGGCGGTGTTCCATACAGGAACGTTCCAAGGTGGACCGGGTTGCGTGCGCTGACCGGGAGTCTCAATTGCCTTTCGGCGGTGTTCCATACAGGAACTGAAAAGGCGCGTAAGGCGGCAGAGGCGGCGGCGGCAGTCTCAATTGCCTTTCGGCGGTGTTCCATACAGGAACCTACGAATCACTCGAAGCGTTCACCGGCGGCTACACGTCTCAATTGCCTTTCGGCGGTGTTCCATACAGGAACATGCAGACCGACAAGGCCCCCGTGGCGGGGACGAAGCGTCTCAATTGCCTTTCGGCGGTGTTCCATACAGGAACCACCCTTTTCTTATCGATTTGTGTCCGCGATCGAGGCCTAGTCTCAATTGCCTTTCGGCGGTGTTCCATACAGGAACGTGGCGCGGACGCCGAGCTCTGCTGGAAGATATGGGAGTCTCAATTGCCTTTCGGCGGTGTTCCATACAGGAACTATGGATAGCGTAACCTATTGCGTAGCAAGGGGTCAAGGTGGCAAAAAGTCGGCGGAAGGAGAAGCCGCATTTTCGCAGGTGGCCACGTGCGGCGGGAAAATGGAGTAATTTGCATAAGTTGACATTTTGCATCAGGATGTGTAAAAGGTCGGCGGATTTTCGTTTTGCAGGGGTTTATGTCTTTTTCAGTCCGCCGACAAGAAGGCGAATCAAGCATGGGTGGGGCGTTGTTGGTTCCACACAAGCCTTTCGGCGGTTTCGGCGTGCTGCCGATAGAGGGCCTGGTTGTGGGGAGAAGGCGGAGCGGCATGAATGGCGGGATGCGCCAGCGCGGAGGAAAGGTTGGACGGAATTCTCCACTTGTTCTCCTCGCGGACACGTTTGGAGGCCTCAAGTTCATACCGGGCTTCGGAGAATTGACCGGCTTCCATGAGCAGCAACCCCAGGTCCATGCGGACGTTGATCAGGAATTCCGGCTTGGTTCTGCACTGAACGGCCCGGCAGAGGCAGGCGATTCGGGGTGCGGATTCCGTGGCGGGAAAGGTTTCGGCCAGTTCCGCCCAAGACCAGAACTCGCGCGGCTTGAAGCGCACCAGGGCCGCCATATCGCGGCGGGCTTCGGTTGGCCGTCCGGCAGCGATGAGTAATTTGGCGTGGTGAAAGGGCAGCCACGAATGGCGCGGCACCGTTTTCCGCTCGGGTGCAAGCAAGGCGGCGGACCATTCGGCCACGGTGGGATTAGGGAAGGCTTTGACATTCTGACACAGGGCTTTGGCGAGACGTTCGACGAGGCTGGGTGGTGGATCGGAAGCACGGGTGGGTGAGGTGGCCGGAGGAGAAGTGGGGCATGGCGGGGCGGAAGGCGCGGGGAATTTCGGTGGAAGTCTGTCTTCCGAGCGCAGGTTGACGGGGTTCCACCATTTGACAAAGGCGGGAAATTCGCACCAGCAGGGCGCCCAGTTGCATGCTTGGCGCAGCATTTGGGAATGGAGCAGGCTGGGCCGTGCGAGCCGCTCCTTCAGGCCGGCATATTGACGGAAAAGGGCCACGGCCTGGCGCGGATCGGGCGGATCCGCAACGGGCAGGGCTTTGAGGGCGCGCCAGAGATCCCAGGGGGACGATATCGTTGGAGGGGGGGCGTTCATAAGATAAAGGCGATGGGCGCCTCCTCGGTGCAGGCCATGCGGCCGGCGATGCGGATATCGGCGCTGCAAGATTCGCAGATCCGGTAGGCCACGGCGCGGTCTTCCTTGGGGTCCATCAGTTTCTTGAGTCCCTCCCAGAATGCGTTGAACAGTTCGCGCGGGAGGCGGCATTCGAAGACGGAGTATTGGACGCGGACGCCGTAATCCTCGCAATGTTTGGCCACGCGGGGGAGGCGTTTGTCGTCGGTGATATCGTAAGCCACGACGATCAGCATTTCCGAGGCTCCGCAGGGGTGGCCCAGCGCATCGCTGGCGGTGGCGATTTCGAGAAAAGCCTCGCTCCACCACTCGGAGAGGGCGTGGGCGGCACAGGGATCGGCGTTGGGGGTGGGCATATCAATTCATCTCGAAGGGGTTGAAGGGTTCATGGCGCATGAGGTGGGCCTTGAGGAGGAGCGCCTGCCGTTTGAGCAGATCGCGCGGGGTTGTGCGGAAGCCGCTCTGTTCGTGGGTGAACACGCGGGTCATGCGGGCCTCCCACGCGGCAAAAAAGACGCGGCGGCCGGCAAGGTTGAGAAAGCAGCCCCCGTCACGAGCTTCGAAGTGGTCTTCCGGCCGCAGTTCGGCATGGCCGATCAGGTCGAGGGCTATGGCGTCTGCGATGGCGGGGCGGAAAGGCTCGATCATATCGAGGGCAAGGGAGGGGCGGCCTTCGGAGAAGGCGTGGAGGAAGCCGAAAGCGGGATCGAGCCCCGCGAGATGGAGGGCGCAGATCATCTCCCCGCCGAGAATGGTGTAACAGAAGGAGAGGGCGGCGTTGACTTCATTTTTCGGAGGCTGGCGGGACCGTTCGACGAGACGGCAGGTTGCGGGGAAAAAACCGTCGAGAGCCGAGAAGTAAAGGTGCGCCGCGCGGCCCTCGACACCGCGCAGGCGATCGAGGTCGCTTTCGGCCGCCGCCCCGCGAAGCAGGCTGGCAAGGGCGGGAGCGAAGGCGGTGGTGGGTTTGGCGCGGTTGGCAGCGAGGCGCTGGAGGAGGCGGCGCTGGTTTTTGATTTTGGCGGCAACGAGCGCGGCTGCGATGGGCGCCGGTTTGCGCATGGCGTCGAATTGCGCATAGCGAACGTAGGCATGGGCAGCGGGCGGCAAAGCGCAACCAAGGATACGCTGGCCGCGGTCGGTGAGAATGACGGGAATCTGGCGGCGCATGCAGGAAGCCAGCAGGCCGAGGGTGAAATCCACGCGGGTGTCGAGGATCACGTGGTCCAGGGCGCGCAGGTGGACGGACTCTTCCCCCTTCTCTTTGTCGGGGTGGCGGATCTTCATGCATTCGCCATCGAGTCGGGCGCGGATGCCGGGCGTTAGCAGGATGAGGGCGGGCATGGAAGTTCCTTTGGTTAGTCCTGGAACCAGGCGCGGATTCGTTCGTCGAGTTGGGGCGTGTGACCGAACCTGGGGCAGGGACGCAGTTCGGTCAGCACGCCTTTTCCGTTCTGGATGAAGTCGAGCGCATGGGCGGCGCCGGACTCGTCGCGAAAGATCACGCGGAGCTGATATGGCGTGCAAAAGCGGTGATTGGCGATGGCGATGCCGGATTCCTCGGCGCGTTCGCGGATGGTGATGAGCAACACCTCTTGAGCGGACGGGGTCGCGGGTGGAGGGTGGGAGGCGTAAGGTGTCCCGTCAGCGGGGGGAAGGTGGAGGGAGGAAGAGGGTGGAGCAAGTTGAGAGCCTTCGAGGAGGGAAAGAACCTTATCGAGCGCGGCTTGGCGGGAGGGAGGGAAGGGCTTTTCCATGACCGCACGGGTGACGATGCGGCGTTTGTTCCAGTTGACGGCGAGAGTGGCTTCGGCGCCGGTGTCGGCATCGGCGAGTTCGGCTTTGCCGAGAAAGGGGTGCTGGCGGAGGAGGCGGATGCGGATGGGAAGCCCGTCGAGAACGCCTTCCAAACGGGCGCGGAGATCGGCGGGGTCGACATCGGCGGCGGATTCCGCGGGGTTTGTCGCGCCGGGTTTGCGTTTGAGGGTGAGCGGATTCCAGCGCGGTGCGTTGAGGGCAATGAGGGTCTGGCGGGCGCGAGTGACGGCGGTGTAGGCCCAGCGGAAGAAGGATTCGTTGGCGCCGGCGGCGTTGTGCTGAAAGTCCACGAGGATGGCGGGCCATTCGCCGCCCTGGGCCTTGTGGCAGGTCATGGCATAGCCGTATTTGAGGCGCAGGGCGTTGGAGTAGGGATCGTTGCGGAGGGCTTCGCGGAAGTCCGGAGTGCCAGCCTTGAGGTGTTTATGGCGCATTTTGAAGAAAATATAGAGCGCGCGGGTTTCGTTGGCGCTCAGTGCGCGTTCGGGGGAATCGAGCAGATTTTCGAGAATCAGGTGTTCGCGGGCGAGGGGGGCGTCCTGCTGGTCGAAGGCCAGTTCGACGGTGCGGAAGGAGAGGTTTACGGATTTATAGGCCCCCCCTTTCTCACGAATGGATATTTGAACCGGTTCGGCCGTGGCGGCGGCGGCGAGGACGGTGGCGAGTTCGCCATTGAGAAGGGGCGTGCCGTGGGCGTAGTTGTTTTGAACCAGTTGAACGCGGTCGCCGGGCTGGATGGCGGGGCGGCCGGGGAAGAGGGTTTCGCGGATGGCGCGGTTGTGGTTGAGCGCCTGTTCGTTGGAGAAGGTTACGACAACCGGCAGGGCGGCGGGATCGGCGGCGCGGAGTTCGCACCAAAGAGAGATCAGATTTTCCATGGTGCCGGTGCGGATGGCGGGCGGAGAGGAAGGGATTTCGAAACGGGTGAAGCGTTTATCGTCGAGAGCATTGCGAAGGGCGTCGGCGATGGCAAGAATGGGACTGTCGGCCTTCTGGCGGACGACGGTTTTGAGATCGGCGATATGGCAGGCGATGGAAAACCGCTCGCGGAAGACGGCGGGATCGAGAGCTGGGGAGCCGGGTTCGGAGATTGGCGGGAGCTGGTTGGGATCGCCGACGAAGACGATTTTCTGGCTCAAAGGCGGGGCGGTTTGGACGAAGGTTAGGAGGTCGGCGAGTAGCCGGCCGGAGCCGAAGCATAGGAATTCGCCGTCCTGGCTGACGGCATTCCCGACCATGGAAGCTTCATCCACGATGAAGACGGATCGGGAGGAATGCTCGTTTTTGGCAAGGGCGAAGAAACATTTGAAAGTATCGTTTTCATGTTCGGCCAGGCCGCCTTCGCAAACAGGGGTTTCCTCGAGGCGGGCGAGGTTGTAAATGGCGCGGTGGATGGTGCAGGCGCCGGGCAGGCCGGCACGTTCGCCGATGACCTTGGCTGCCCGGCCGGTGGGAGCGAGCAGGATTGCCTCGCGGTGAAGGTCGGAGAGGCGGGCGGCCATTTCCCGGATGAGGCGGGTTTTGCCGGTTCCGGCGGCGCCCCGGAGGATGAAGACGGGGTCGGAGGAATGAAGGAAGGTTTCGAAGCGGGCAAGGGCCTCGCGCTGGTCCGGCGTGAAGGAGATGGATAGAGGGTTGAGGGTGGACGGTGGAAGAGAAAGAGCCGGGGGCGGCGCCGTTGGCGCGGCGGGCAGATTTTGAATGGCGGTTGCAGTGGACATGACTTTCTCCTTCTGCGCCTGTTATAGGCGAAAGCGCGGAGCGGAGAAAGAGGAGGGACGTCTCGGGACGTTGCCTATGGGGAAACAATGGATCGCGCCCAAGCCAGCATGGAAGCGGCGCATTCATGAGCCTGTCGCGCCTGAGTCTCCGTTGGATCGGATTCCTCGGAGGGATAGCGTTGGCTCATGGCGGAGTCGGCCAGTTCGGCGAGATCGCTTGCGGAAAGCGGCGGACGGCGGTCCGGCGGAAGCAGGGTGGCCAAGGCTTCCAGGTCGTGGAAAAAAGGAAATCGAAGGCCCAAGGACAGCAGAACGGCTTTGATGGCTTTTTCGGCGGCTTGTTGACTTGCCCAAAGGCTTTGCGAGGGGAGGACAAAACCGGGCTGTAGATTGGCCTCGGCCGAGTGGAGATCTTCCGCGGCCTTGGCCAGCCAGCGGGCGGGATCGGTTTCAGGCGGCATAGAGGCGCTTTCCGTGTCGGGCGGCTTCATACGGGATGGTGCCCCAAATGTCGCGTTTGGCGGCGAATTCGTCTGCGCTCACGACCAGCAGATCCTTGGGCGCCGGGATATCGGCCAAGAGTCGACGCAAGGCGACGGCATGTTCTCGGCGCGTGCCGTTCAGGCGCGGCAGGATGATCAGAAGATCGAAATCCGATTCGGGTTTATGATCGCCGCGCGCGCGGGAGCCAAAGAGCCAGATTGCGGCGGGCCGGGCGGAATGCGCGATGCGTTGAACCATTTCGGGCAACCAGCGTTCGATGTTGCCGGTATCGGGGCTGATCGTTGAAGTTTCATTCATAGGCATCAGTTTATCGTAATGAGCAGGCCATGCAAGAGCGATTTTAAGACGTTAGAGCCGCTTGAAAGGGGGAAGCTTGAGGGAGGCGGAACGCATACCTGGCCCCCATGAGATGCCCTTAGACTTGAACACCTTTCGGATTTCAGAGAGTTCGCGCTTCAGGTCGTCCGGACCGGCGGCTTTCCAGGTTTTGGCTTCGGGGCAGGCTCGAACGGCCAGGAAAGTGTTGAACGGCTCACTCGCTTCGAGCTGGCCCCTGGGAAGCGGAGGCCGTTCGTTCAGTTCCATGAGAAAGGCCAGCACGAGGCAGGACCGCGGACGCAGGACAGCCTTTTGCCCGTCTACTTCGACGGACTTGAAATCTAAAGCGAGTTTGACATTCGCCTTGCGGTTGGCGTCCTGCTTGAGGGCGCGGGAATACCGGACCACAAGCGCATTGAAATTGCCCGGTAAATCTCCGAGTTCCTTGAATCGATTGCGCAAAGGCACAAAAGGCACATCGGCCAGTTCGATGACGGCATCCGCCACGCTGACGGTTTTCCCGTCGAACTTTTTCAGTTTGTGGGCGAGTTGCCCGGGGAAGAAAAAGCCGGGCTCCAGGCGGGTGTCGAAAGGCTCGTTGACGAGCACATGGGTGAGACGGTCGGTTTCGCGGCCGATGAGGGTCATGCAGGAAACGAGCAGGGCGCCCATGGTTTTGCGGCCCCCGGCGAGGGAGGCGATGATGCGGGCGTCGGGGTTTTCGGTAAGCCCGCGGAGTTGCTCGAGGATGAAGTCGGCGGCGGCCCGGTTGTCGGCGGCGGTGCGCAGGTCGTCCAGTTCCCGGCTCAGGCCCGAGCCAGGATCCTGAGCCGTAAAGACCCGGATATCGTCCGGGGTTGTCCCGAACCGGAGGCGGGCGTCGGCCTTCATGGCTTTGCGGAGCGATTCCCATATTTTATCCGGCCCGAAGAGCGCTTTTACGAGTTGATCGCGGCCGGAGGTGGTGGTGACGACGATCACGCGGTCCGGGATGACTGCCGGTTTCTCGTGCGCGAGCGCCCAGACGGTTTCCGTGAGCACGGAAGGCGACATGCCGGTGACGGAGAATAAGATGGTTTGGCGGGTGGAAGAGTTCATCTTAATCTTTCCCATGCTAATGGCCACCGAAAAGCCGCTTAAAGAAGCCACGCCAGCCCATCATGCTTTCCAATTGGCGGATGCGTTCCCGGGCTTGGGTGGACTCCTGTCGGGCGGCATCTCGTTTGGAGGCAAGAGCGGTCCGTTCGTTTTTCCAGTTTTCCTCGTTTGTGAGAAGGTGCAGTTCGATATTGTCTTTGTCTTTCCGTATTGACGTTATTTGCCCGTTAAGAGCTCGCACCTGGACTATTAGGCGGTCCCGCTCTTCTGCTAAAGCGTCGCGCTCGATGGGATTTGCTCCAAGATCCTGGGGGGATTCCCATGGCACGAAAGACGCGTCCAGATAATCGGTTTTGTTGCCGATCGTGCGAATGGCGTTTTCGTATTCATCGTGGGAAGCAAAGACATGGGTGACGTGAAAACAGCCATTCCGCATGAAGCCAAGGGGCCGTTCAGGGGTGCTGGACTGCTTCAAGGCGATTAAATCGGTTCCACGCAGGGTGTGGACCATGGCATTTCGAGAAATTGGATTTCGAGCGCTTTCAATATGGCGTTCAAGACGGAGGCGTCCTTCGCCTGTGAGCCGGAGCAGTTTTTCAAAAGCTTCGGGCCGGATATAGACGGTGGATTGCTGGTTCTCCACTTTGAGGAACGAGAAAGCGAGTGGAGAGAGGGTTATCGTGTGATCGTCGAAAGGTTCGGTGAGGGAGAGGAAAAGATTGCTCTCGGCAGGATCGAATCGATCGATTTTTGCCAAGAATGCTTGTTCGGATACGGCGACTTCCTTTTCGAGGAACCGCAAGGCTGGGAGTGCTCGGGTGAAGAGATCGAGATCGAAAGAGAAGGGGAGGGGTGGCAGGGATATCAACTGATCGGCAAATTCGAAAATATAGACGGTGCGGAGCCGGAAGAGCATTCCGAGCACGGTGAGGAAGGGAACGATACCTTTGAAACCGCCCGTAGGATTCAGGATGATTTCGTCACCTGAGCGGGATTCGATATGGGAGACGGCAGTTTTGATAAGGTTGGGCAGACCATGCTTTCGAAGCAGATCGCCATTTCGCACCTGCAGCCCCTCGATGCGTTCGATTTTAACTTGGTCGTCCGGCATTTTCCATATTCTCAGGATGGCCGCACGGAGCTGCATAGCGCAGCAATGGCCGTCGGCAGTGTCCGTGGCGAGAAGAATGATGCGGTCGGCATCGGAGATGCCAAGGTGATAAAGGCTGTTGAGTTCGGCGGATTGTCTGGCAATAGTGGGTGTCCTTCGCAGACGGGCATCGATTTCTTCGGCAAGGCTTCCGGTGCCCTCCGTCCATGGCGATGGAGCAGCTTGTAAAGCCTTGAGGGAGGGGCAGTCATTCGCGATGGAGGTTCCGACGGTGCAGATGATGGTAGACATGGCGGGGTAGTGGTCTTGGATGTGTTTGGCGTTGTTTCAGAAAGGGTTCAAGGCGGATTCTAGCAATTGGCTTCCTAGTTTAGGTTTCTTCTGGCTTAGCAACTGGATCACCCCTTTCAAGTCAGTTGGAGTGTTTCCGGTAATGGGTCGGTTATCCCAGACTGCTGCAATCCGGTGCTGGTTCCCGATGGTTATGATCCTGAAACGGAGAGGTGATGTCTTGCGCCCGTCAAATACCCGTCCAAGCGGATGTTGCAACCGGCTGAGGCTGTCTTGCCCCGCTCGATCTTCCCGTCCACCCAAAGTGTCGGACACAACTAGCCGGGCAGCTTCGGCGTTCAGGTAGACCGTTCCGAGCAACGCAAAGCGGAGGGGGGCATCCTGGATCTGTTCTCGGCACCGATTTTCATAGGTGTCGAAGGTTTGCGGATAGGCTAAGCCATCGTTTTGAGCCGTCCAGGTGAAGCTGCCGGCAGCCCGGGTTGCCCGCAGACCGAGAGTGCCAAGCAAAAGCCATGCTTCGAGTGTATGGTCGAATAGCGCTTGAAGGCGTTGATCTAGACCGCCCAAGCGCGAAAGGACATACAAGTCGAATTGAGTGCCCGGCATGTAGGCTTTTTTGGGGGAAGCCAAGCCCCCTGTCTTGTGGGGGAGCGTATTTGGGTTTCCTACTTGGCCTGTCACGTTTCCAATCCGGACAACGATCTTGCTTGCCGAGGCGCCGTCGTGCACGCCACCGAAGATACTCTTTTCATCGGCATAACTACCGCCCAGCGCACGGAACCACCAGTGAAGTTGGCCGCGAATCGAGGGAGGTCGTATCTCCGGACGGTCGTCATAGGCTCCTCGACTGAACAACGGGGTCGTGAAAGTCAATTGATGGCAACTCATGGCATTTTCCCCAGCCCAAGTTGTTTGTTGATCGTGAAGATGGCATCCCGGATCTTGGCCATGTCGCCTTTCTGCGCTTTTTCTTTAAACGCGGTCCAAATATCCGCGCGTGTTGAACGGAGCGCGCGAACCATGGCCTTTTTATCCTCCTCAGAAGGCCCGCTTTTTGTTTTTAGGAAGTCGCGGAGGCGTCCGGTGAACTTGTTTGAATCCCACCCTGCGACCGTTTCGTCGGCGATTTCTGCTGGAGTCATAACGGCACGCCGTTTCTCTTCCTCCTTTTTGGCTGCTGTGCGTTCGGCGAGTTCGCGAGCCGCCTGTGCTTTTTTCGCTGCTTCTGCCTGCCTCTCCTGCGCCTGCATGCGCTCCTTGTCGGCATTTTCTCTCTCGCGTCGTTCCTCCTCGTCGAGATCTAGCAATCCATTTTCCGGTATGGAAAACCAACCGTAGCCGCTGGCGGTTTTGGCGCCCAGTCCGCGGATCGTCAAAGCTAACTTGAGCCAGTATACGGCAACGTTCAGGATCCCGGGTTTTTCATCCATGCCGTTAGCCACGAGACATATGGCAAACCGTGCTCCCGGTTCTACAACCGGAAAAGGATTGGGGCGGGGTTGCTCCTTGGCAAGCATGGTTTCCTTTCCGGTGCGGTAGTAATCCGGATAGTGCACATTAGTGAGGTCGACGGCGATCATAGCCTGATTGACCGGATATGCCGGAAGAAAATCAATCGCACCTCGCCGGGTTTGTTGTTCCTTTTCCCCTGCGTATCGGCGGAACTCATGGAGTGCGCCCTTTTCGCGGTAATCTGTCTCCGAGGCACCAAAAACAGTTTGGAATGTTTCAAATAGACGCTGTTTTTGTTCGTTGCCTTGAACCGCTTTTAGTTCTTCCAGGGCGGCATGCCTGCAGACACCCTTGATTGCGCTACCGGGGATATAGGGCAGGCCGAAGAGACGGTCGAGAGAGATGCCGGCATTCTGGATGAGGCTGTCCGAAAGGTTTATGGCCAGTCGTGCCTCAAGTTGAGCGATGAGCACGGCGGCCCTGTCACCCTTTGCTTGCCTGAAAAGGGTGACGAACCGTCGGGTGTGCTTGGCGCGCAACAGCGCAATTTCGGCGTCGTTCCAGCGAACGCTGGAAAGTCTTTGGGCAAGCGTAGCTTCGCGGCGCAGTCGATCGGCCTTGTCCTGTTCAATGTTCCTGCCATCCGCTGCTCTTTCTTTTTTTCTGGCTTCGCCCTTCAGAAGGAATGCGCTGTCTTCCGCGATTCGCGTAAAACTCCAGCGTGAGGCATCGTCCCACTTAACGGGTATTCCTTGTTCGTCCTGCGCGACCGGCCACGACTTGTGAAAAATGAATTTATCGAGCAGATGGCTCCTATTCTCGACACGTTCTGCTAAGTCGCCGACGATCTCGGCTACATCGCCTGACATGGGTATCTGAACCATGGGTCACCCCTTTTTGATAAAACGTCGCGCATAATCCAGCCAGGCCATTGTTTCCGTAGTGGCTCGCTTAAGCATCTCGCTGGTGGTGGCCGGCTTGGTTAAAAAGCTCATCATTTCTTCTCGATCGTTAGCCGAACTGGGGATGATGGCAATATCCTTGTCAGACAGGTGTCGAGCGATCGCGTCAAAGACTTTCTGCCAACCCTCCTTTTCAGTGAAAGAGTAAGCTGCGGTTGCAAGAAGCCCGTGATTGAGGATTAATGGTGGAATTTTCTTAATGACTTCGCCTTTGTTAACACCCGCAACATTGCCGTCTTCGCTGTTCGCGAAGACAAGAACATTCCGTGCCCGAATTTGTTCAAGATTCTGCATATTGTTTCCCTTCCCTTACCGGATGATCTTAGCGGTGCAGTATCCGAGTCCTGTTGTCCCTTTGCCACCAAACTGAATCAATTGTTCGGTTTTGAAACGATCAATCAGCGCGTTGTCCTGTGACTGATCGCGCAGGCCGGTCAGTGTGGTATAGAAAAGGCATTCGGAGGGGACGGTTTCCTCGTTGAAGAGACCTCCATCCTCAGCTGTTCCGGTCGTGTCGTCAATGCGGACATGCTGGGAGACCTGGCATGCATTCTCGGCGAAGTAGGAAAGGTCTGTGTCGGAAAGCAGCACGAAGCGCCCCGTAGCGCCGCTCAGGACCGCATCGGAAAGCAGGTCCGTCAGGATCTTTTCCCAGTCCTTCGGGAACGGCCCGGCAACATTAAAGCGGTATTCCTCGAGTACGACCGCCGTGTTGTTTACGACCGCCGTGTTGTTAAAGACTATCTTCGCGCCGGCAAGGCATGTCATGTCCTGCACATCGTTCGGAACCGCAGTGCCGTAACCCGCATCACGGGCAAAGCGTTGAAGCGTGAATGGAGATAGCGCGAAAGCGAATGCGCCTTTGGCGGAGCGGACGGGAAACGCCAACAGACGCGCTTCACCGAACGACACGCTTCCTGCATAGTCCTGATCGCCGAAGATCTCACGTTCCTGTCCGTTGCCTCTGAAGGTATCGCGCAGCACCCCCTTGATGCTGCTGCCAGGAATGACAGGGAATCGGGTGTGACGCTCACGGATAATAGGTTGATCGACTGCGCCGACGGAAGATCCAGCGCCGACGTGCAACGGTGTTCGGGTAAAGAGTGCGAGTATGGATGGTTTCATATATTCCTTTCATGCGTGGTGGTTATGATGTTGGGTTGAGGTTGAATCAGCGGAACAGATGCCGATGCCAAAACCCATTTCGCCGAAGAGAGTGGAGCGGCGCTGGGTTGACGAGAGTGCCTGCGCAAGCACAGCACGCTCAGCGGCATTGTTGCACACGAACACGTAACAAGAGCCAGCCGGCACAGCCAATTGCGTGAGTTTTGGCCCCTTTTGTAAATCCCAGCCTGAAAACGCCATGGGTTTGCCTATGCGCGCAGCAATCAGGTGGGCGGTGATCTTTTCGGTAGTTGAAAGGTTTTCACGCCATTTTTCGCGGGTAATGCCTGGCGGACGCTCGGCCTTTGTGCGGGGCAACATAACTTGTCCGGTTTCAGGATTGATCCAATTGGGAAGCCATCCACCGACATGAGTGCGGACACCTTTACCCGGATTTGCCGAAATTGCCGGATAAAGCGCGGGTGTAAGCAATGTCCATTTGAGCAACAGGCTGTTACTTTCAATCCGCGGTTTCGGAAGGTTCAAATATTCCCCGGCTTTATTTAGTGTAGCCATCCCTTGCTGTCCGCCCAGCACGATT
The DNA here is from genome assembly GCA_964609905.1 of uncultured Verrucomicrobiota bacterium. Classification (GTDB taxonomy): domain Bacteria; phylum Verrucomicrobiota; class Kiritimatiellia; order CAIKKV01; family CAIKKV01; genus CAZSUH01. Next base: position 12,536 of record CAZSUH010000010.1, on the reverse strand, counting down.
TGAGCCCTAGATTTCAAAAACAGTTCTATCGCGTCTTCCGCTCGCCGCGTGTTGCCCAAGATGATGGGGCATTCGGCCTCGAATGCGAAACGGACATTATCGCGGAGGCGCAAGTATTCAGCCTGATAGAGTTTCCCCTTTTCGGTGGCACGGGTGGCCGGATCGATGGCGATGCCGATATTGCGCTCGGTGTCGAAGAGTTCTACTTTGGCCGGCTTGAAGGACTCGCCGCTAAGATATTTGTCGTAATCGGCTTTGCATATCCAGGACGGCGGTTGATGTTTGCCGAGTTTGACGGACTGGAAGGCATGCGTCAACGGGGCTGGACGGTTTGTCCCGCCTCCTTCGACCAATCGCATTGGCCAGAGCATGCCGTCCTCGTCGGCGCAAAGATCGAGCGGGCATGGCAGGAACAGTTCGCCGGTCCGGCTGTTCAGAGGGAATGGCCCGATCGTTTTGAGCGCTCCGAACCGGTGCGCCATCGCACCGGATTCGTTTTCCTTGACGTGGTGTTTATGCTCCCAATCCTGATGAGCCGGCCATTCACGGAGAAACGCGCTGAAAAGCGCATGCCAGAGCTGATCCGGGCGCGGCCAATTGGCGCCCAGCCCGGCATCCGAGGCCTCCATGGGACGGGCATCGCGCATGAAGATCAAATCGCGTGGCGTGAGGGTGTAGGCGGGCATTTTAATTCTCCCCCCGATAACGGGTGATGAACGTTTCCGCAAGGAACAGGTTCACGAAATCTTGCAGACGATTTTGGGTTTGAAGAAGCCAGTTATCGGTAAGTGATAGCAGTTGTTCCTTTTCGTCACGATTCAAGCCTGTTCCTTGGCGATCGACTACATGCGCAACCTCTTTGCGGATAATATCCAGCAGAATATCTTTGTCAATTGATGGGTTTGATGCCAGTTTGTATGGCGCAAGCAGGGCTGCCAAAGCGTACGGGAAACGCCCGGAGAGCCTGGGCTCGATGACCTTGTCGGCGGCGTCTTTATCCCTCGCCCATTCCGTTACTTTTCGCATAAGGCGCAACGCGATATGTTTTTCGCCGTCATCCCATTTGCATCCCCATTCGATTATTTCACCGGATCGCTTGTAAAGCGATAGAGCCAAGGCGCCTCGTCCATAAGTCGATTTGGCTGTTTTTTCAGCTTTTTGGGCTTCACGAATCAGCATTTGAAGGGGCGAATTCTCATGGCCGATGGCGAGCCCCACGGAGACATCCGCCCTTGGCCCCGGCACAAGCAGTGGATATCCGGCTTCTCCAACGACATATCCGTCTTGGGTGACGTGTAAGGGATAGAGTTTCGGATCGCGCGGCGATTGCCCCTTGAAGAACGAGCACAAGGCTTCGGCGCAGTCAATAGCCCTGTCGGCCGGCAACATGGCGAGTACATCGTCGCCGCCGGCGTAAATAAGCTGCCCTTTGTGCGCTTGGACGATCGGCTCGGCCAGCCATGTGGCGAAATTCGCCAAGGCCTCGCTGAATTGGAGGTGGTATGCCGGTGTCAAAAGACGATGAACTTCTTCGCTGTTCGTCTTTCCCATGATCGGCGTGAGATAGGCTTTGGCATTGGCCGAAAGTTGGTTTAGAAAACAAGGCGTTTTTTCGCCTGAAATCCATCTACCCATCTCGTCTCCATCCATGGCGAGGATGGCGACGTAAGGGCCTTTAAATTTGTTGCCGTCAGCGACATCCTGCACTGAGTCAAAGCGGATCGTCTTATTGAAATTCCCGCGGTTTAGCCCCAGACGTGCATTCAGGAAGTTCAGGTCTTCAAAGCACCATAGGCGCTTGATCAGGTTCATGGCGCCATATCGATGTGAACCCTTGTCAAAAGACTTACTTTTTTGGAGGTGATCCCAGAACTTTTCGTCTCCGATTATTTCTTCCTTTCCAGAAAGGGAATCCTTGGGCGTTCCGTTTTCAGAGCGGCAAGGGTCAGTCCACGCTTGGAAATCGCGGGTGTTGCGTCGAGCCGCGAGCTTGGCGTCCACCAAGGCATAATGGGCGGACCAGAGAATGCCAGGGTTGTTGAGGTGGGTTTTGGTTGCCTTGTCGGAGTAATAGCGCTCATCTCTATCGGGAAGCCACTTTTCGGCAAGATCGAGCATGGCTTGAAGATGAGAGAATGGAGTAGTGATGGGGTTGCCGTCTTCTTTGCGTGAGTCGTCATTGATCGGCAATTCCTTGTATAACCGCAGACATTCATCCCGTTCCAGCCAAGGTTGAACGGCCCATGTAATTTGCGGGAAAGCAGCGAGTTGAGCATCCCAACGCGGTTTCCAGGTTGCCGCAGTTGAACAATCGGCGGCGAGTGCCTCCTTTTCGATCCATTTCCAGACTGACTCTCCAATGGTCATAAGCGCCTTGGAAATCGCGGACTTAGCGGCTTCGGCCAACCGTTCAGCTTGGAGTTCAGGCACAAGGGCAAGGAATCGGTTGGGAAGGGAGGGGGTCAGGAGCCAACGAGCGGCAGGATCACAATCGTCGGGCTTCGTTTTTTGAGCCCGTTTTTCCTCCAAAATGCGTTCCCACGTAGTTTGAGGAGCTTTGCCGTCGGCGGATGTCCACTGGGTGGCGTAGATGGTGTCACGGTGAAGAGCGTCGAAAATGCCATTTCCTCTGAGGCTGGGGAAAATAATGGCATCCGGTCCGATTTCGTCGGTGATAGCCTTCATGGCGTGGGCGATCAACCAGGAAATCAAATAGGAGCCGGACCAGAGGTCGCGTGTCGAGCGGGCCTGGGCGATGAAATCCTGCACCGGGCCAAGTTGAAAGAGCAGCATGGCCGGCGTGAGCCTCCCGTTTTCCCAGCATCCTGCCAGTGCAGAGGCCATGCTCATGTGGGTCCAGATAGAATGATCAGGAATGCGTGTATCAGCAGGAGCGAAAGCAAGATGAGCGGCTTTACCGCCATTTGCGGTGACGGCATTTTCCATCCACCGCCGCCAATAGAGAAAAAAAGCCTGATGGGGATCGGATGTGGGGACTCCTTGAACGGCGTTTTTCAGGATCTCATGCAATTCTGCCGGGTTAAACGAGCCGGAATGCGTGTATGGGCCGGACGAAAGAGGGTGGATGAAGCATTCTCCTGCACGGCCCGTATAGTCGGTTGTGCATTTGACTTTCGGAAAAACAAACCGCTCAGCAGAGGCGTCAAAGCAGTCTGCTGCTTTGGCTGCCGTTTTGGCGGTCTGATTGCGATTGGAGGGATCCAAGCCAGCTCCGGCCTGAAAGGATTCGGCCAGATTTTCATGGTTCGAAATGCCAAACGCCTTATCCGGCGGATCGTGCAGAAAAGCCAGCAACTTGCGTTTCCAGAATTCGTTTTCCTGGGGAGTTGTGTTCATGAGGGGGAAGGTACTCCTTTCATTGGCAATCGCAAAGAGAATGGACGTCTCGGGACGTCGTCAAACACTGGGGGATTCAAAGAGGGAAACAGTTCGTCAAAGTGGGTAAAATCCTCGTGCATGCGCGCTAGTGTAATGTCGGGGCGGGGCGGGCAACAAGATAAAAAGATAAAAAGAAAAAAGAAAGCGCTTCGCCGGGCTTGACTTATCGGCCGGGTGGAAGCATAATTTTTTTCATGAATGGCGGATATACCTTGTTTGCGTTCCCCTTTAGTCGGCCGGGCACGGCGGTCCGGTCGGCCCCGTCAGGCGTGTAGACGCACAGGGACGATCCATGGAAAACAACCGCGTGTCCGGCAAACGGGCGCGCGGTTTTTTGTTTTCATTACCCCGGGAGAAAAGAAAATGAGTCCGACGACACGCACGATCAAACGGATCGCTTACTTGGGACCGGAAGGGACGCATTCCCATGAAGCGTGCCTGAGCTATTACAAGGAGGGCGGGTTCGAGTCCTATCCCTGCCGCACGGCGCGCGAGGTGTTCTGGAGCCTGGCGCCCGACTCGATGTCGGGGGTGGAGGAGGCGGTGGTGCCGGTGGAGAATTCCATCGAGGGGCCGGTCACGCAAACGCTGGATCAGTTGGCGCGGTGCGACTGGGTGACGGTGCGGGCGCAGTTCAGCCTGCCGGTTCACCAGTCGCTGCTGGGCGCTTCCGAGGCGCCGCCGCTGGGCCGCATCCAGGTGGTGTACAGCCATCCCCAGGCGCTGGCGCAATGCGAAGCGTGGCTGGACGCGAACCTGGACGGCGCGGAGCGCGTGGCCATGAGCAGCACGGCGGACGCGGCGATGCGGATCCGGGATCATAAGGATGCCGCCGCGATCGCCGGAGCGTATGCGGCCAAGCTGTATGGGCTGACGCTGCTGGCCGAGAACATCCAGGATGAGACGAGCAATGCGACGCGGTTCCTGGTGCTCCGCAAGGCGGCCGCGGGCCCCTGGCCGGCGGCGGGCGCGGCGGGCGACTGGCGCTCGCTGTTGCACATCGTGCTGGCCAACCGGCCCGGTTCGCTGCTGGAGTGCCTGCAGCCGTTCCGCACGCATGGGGTGAATTTGACGTTCATCCAGAGCCGGCCTCTGCCCGGCAAGCCGTGGGAGTACGGGTTTTTCCTGGAGGCCGCGGCGCATGCGGGCGGGCCGCGCATGAAGGCGGCGCTGGAGGAACTGGCCGCCGTCACCGACGCCTGCCGCGTGATGGGTGTGTATAAGAACGAGCCCGCGCGGAGGTAGGGAAGGCGGGGGGGGAAATCGGAAAAATGGCGAACCAGGGAAACGGGATTGCCCCCGGCGCGGATCGGGTGTATTATAGTACCCAACACATCAAGCGAGGTTGTTATGAAAAAAGGAACACTGGCGTTGATCGCGATGGCGATGCTCTCCACGGCTTGCGCGGACGAAAAGGCGATCGAAGCGCGGTCCGTCAAGGCCAAGGAGCTTCAGGCGGAGACCGGGAACACGGCGCTTTGGTTGACCGATTTTGAAGCGGCCTCCGAAAAGGCCAGGGCGGAAAAGAAATTCCTGTTGGTCGATTTTTCGGGTTCCGACTGGTGCGGATGGTGCATGAAACTGGACAAGGAGGTGTTTTCCCGGAAGGTTTTCCAGGAGTTTGCCGCGGCCCATCTGGTGCCGGTTCTCCTGGATTTTCCACGGGCCAAGCCGCAGCCGGATGCCGTCAAGGCACAGAATCGGAAACTGGCGGATCACTATAAAGTCGAGGGTTTCCCGACGGTGCTCATTCTTAAGCCCGACGGCCAGGTCGTCGAGAGGACCGGGTATCGTCCCGGCGGGGCGGATGCCTATGTGGCGTTTTTAAAGGGAATTCTGGAACGCGCCCCGGCCCGGTAAGCGCGGCCGCATGAGCCCGGATCAACCGGCGCATAAAAAAAAGTAAAAATTTGTAGTTCGCATTGACTATTCCAATAAATCGTCTATTGTTTGCTAAAAATATTAACAAAAAAAGTTTTACACCACATATTGTGGCTCTGGTTACGAAGAACAACTAGAGTAAGTATATATATAATATGACGAAAGGAAGATAAGGTTCCCGATGGCAAACGGCATAGTTGGCGAGTGTCAGGTTACGGTTGACGAACCTCCGTTGCAACTTCAGCCGCGCAAAGCGGCGCCTCAGGACGCGGAAGCCTCGCTTCCCGCCCGCTCTCGTCTCGATAAGACCAACCCCAGGTGGAATGACTGGAAATGGCAGGTTCGGAACCGCATCCGGTCGGTTGGCGCGCTTCGGGAATGTTTCCCCGGGCTTTCCCTCAATCCCGCGCTGGCGCAGGTTTCCGCCAAATATCCGTTGGCCATTACCCCTTATTATGCCTCCATCATTCATCGGATGGACGATTTGGATCCCGTCTACCGCATGGCGGTTCCCCAATCCCAGGAATTGGTTGATCCGCCCTTCTTGAGCGAAGATCCGCTTGAAGAAGAGCATGACATGCCCGTGCCCGGCCTGATTCACCGGTATCGCGACCGGGCGCTGGTCATGGCCACCACCATGTGCTCGATGTATTGCCGTCACTGCACCCGCAAGCGGGTGGCGGGAACCCGGGAAGTCACCATTTCCGCCTGCCGTCTGCGCCAGACGCATGACTACCTGGTTCAGCATCCGGAGATCAAGGATGTGATCATCTCCGGCGGCGATCCGCTGACCATGGATACGGCCCAGCTTGAACGCGTGCTCGAAGCGGTGCGCAGCGTGGAGAGCGTGGAGCTGATCCGGATCGGCACCCGCACGCCCGTCGTGCTGCCGATGCGCATCACGGCCGAACTGACCGCGATGCTCAAAAAGTATCAGCCGCTCTGGATCAACACCCATTTCAATCATCCCCAGGAACTGACGCCCGAAGCGATTGCCGCGTGCGGCGCGTTGGTGGACGCCGGCATTCCGATGGGCAACCAGTCGGTGCTGTTGCGCGGGGTGAACGACGATCCCGAGGTGATGGCCACGCTGTGCCGCAGCCTGTTGAGATCGCGGGTGAAGCCCTATTACCTGTTCCAATGCGACCTGGTGCGCGGGGTCGAGCATTTCCGGACGCCGCTCGCCAAGGGGCTGGAGATCATGGAGTATCTGCGCGGCCGCGTGAGCGGGCTTGCGATCCCGACCTTCGTGGTGGACACGCCGCACGGCGGCGGCAAGGTTCCGCTGCTGCCCAACTACATCGTGTCCATGAGCCCCACGCACACGGTGCTGCGGAACTACGAGGGCATGATGATGAGCTACCCGGAACCCCAGTACCGGGCCGAAGCGGAAGCCGCCCCCTCGGCCGCCCCCTCGGCCGCCCGCGGCGTGTGGCAGGTCGCGAACGGCCGGGTCTCCGCCCTGGTTCCCGCCGACAGCGAACGAACCGCGCGGCGGGCGGTCATGCCGGCGCGAAAACCAGCGCCGGTGACATAACCCGCACGCGACCGAAATTCCGCGCGCCATTCCGAGGAGCCGATCCACGGGATGGCGCTTTTACTTGAGGCACGCATGAAACGGCTTGGCGAGTCGGTCATTCTGCTCTACAACGCCCCGCAGACGGAGGCGGAGAGCGAGCACGGCGTTCTGGACGAGGTGGCCGCGGTCGAAGCCGTCCTGACCCGGAAGGGCGTGCCGTTCGTCAAGGCCGGCCTGCAAACCCTGCACGATCTGCCCGCGCTTCTGACCACCTATCCCGCCCGGCTTGTGATCAATCTGGTGGAGGGTTTCCCCGGCCATCCCGAGGACGCCAATTTCGTGCCTGCGGTCTGCCGCTCGTTCGGCCGGAGTGCCACGGGGAATGATACCAACGCGCTCAGTTTGGCGCTGGACAAGGCCGTGGCCAAGTCCGTCCTGGCGGCCGCCGGCGTGCCGGTGCCCCGGGGTGTGGTGGTCCCGCCCGGCGAGGCGCCGGTTGTACCGGCGCTTCCGCCCGGCCGGTATATCGTCAAGCCGGTCCAGACCGATGGCAGCGAGGGGATTGACGCCAAATCGGTGGCGGACTGGCCGGGGCCGGGCCTGGCGGAGGCGGTCCGACGCGTGCATGAGCGGTTCGGGCAGCCCGCCGTGGTGGAACAATTTTTCGGCGTTCGCGAGTTCAATCTGTCGATTTTGCAGGACGGGAAATCGGTTCGGGTGATGCCGGCGGCGGAGATCGAGTTCGAGGCGTTCGAGCCGGAACGGCCTCGCATTGTGAGCTACGAGGCCAAGTGGCGGCCGGACTCGTTTGAATATACCCACACGAAGCGGGTGTTACCGGCTCCGCTGACCGACGCCGAGGCCGCCCGCCTGGCGGCCTGCGCGCGGGAGGCCTGGGACGCGCTGGGTTGCCGCGACTACGCGCGGGTGGATATGCGCATGGACGAACCGGGGGCGCTGGCCGTCATCGAGGTCAATCCCAATCCCGACATTGCGCCGGACGCCGGATTTCCCAAGGCCCTGGAGGCGGGCGGCGTCTCCTATGCGGATTTCGTGGCCATCCTGTTGCGCAACGCGCTGGGCCGGCTGGGGCAGGGGAGCGACCGGCCGGCAGCGCCGGCGCCCAGCGCGCCGGGCGCGCCCGCGCCGGTGATCCGGCCGAGCGATGCGCATGACCGGGACCGGATCCTGGGGTTTACGCAGCGGACCGGCTTTTTCCGGCCCGACGAGCTGGAAATCGCCCGCGAGGTGCTGGACGACGCCATTTGCGAGGGGCCGGGCGGGCATTACCAGTCGTTCGTGATCGAGGTGGAGGGCGTGGCGGCGGGCTGGGTCTGTTGCGGGCCGACGCCCTGCACGGTCGGCACGTGGGACATCTACTGGATCGTGGTGGCGCCGGAGCATCAGAGCCGGAAGATGGGCCGCGCGCTGCTGGATTATGCCGAGGCGCGGATTCGGGAACGGGGCGGGCGCCTGGCGGTGCTGGAGACCTCGGGCCGTTCCGAATACCGGTCAACCCGCGGTTTTTATTTGAGATGCGGCTACGCGGAATCGGCCGTCATCCCCGACTATTACGGGCCTGGCGATGCGATGGTCGTCTACACCAAGCGTCTGGCGCCGACCGCCCATGATTCAACCGCTTCGCCATGAGCAGGCCGCCGGCAGAACCGGAATCGTCATCCGCCGCCCCCCTGGCCTCCTCGCTGGTGCGCCACGGCGTGACGCGGACCTTGTTCCGCATGGCGTTCCCCATGCTGGCCGGCACGTTTGCCATGACGGCCTACAATCTGACCGACACCTGGTTTGTGTCGCGGCTGGGGACGCTTCCGCTCGCGGCCATGGGCTTCACCTTTCCGGTCGTCATGCTGCTGACGTTTGTGTCGAGCGGCATCGGCACCGGCATCACGGCCCTCGTGTCGCATGCCATCGGGCGCCATGCCCATGGGGAGGCCTCCCGCGTGGTGACGCATGGCCTTGCGCTGATCACGGCGGTGGCGTTGATCCTGTCCGTCGCGGGGTATCTCAGCATCGACTTCGTCTTCGCCCGGTTCGGCGCTGACGCCTCGACGCGGCCGCTGGTCGCGGCGTACATGCGGACCTGGTATGCCGGAGCGATCTTCATGTCGCTGCCCATGGTGGGGAACGGCATTCTCATCTCCGCCGGCGATTCCAGGGCGGCCAGCCGGTTCATGATGCTGGGGACGGTTCTCAACGCCATCCTCGATCCCATCATGATCTTCGGCTACTTCGGTTTTCCCGCGATGGGGATTCGCGGGGCCGCGCTTGCGACGGTCCTGGCGCAGGCCGTTTCCACGGCCTGGCTGCTTCGGCTGTTGAGCGGGAAGCACCGCCTCCTGGTGTTTCATGGGGGGCGGGTGGGGGAATACCTGGCCACGGCCGGCCGGATACTGCGCTTCGCCGTTCCGAGCATATTGAGCATGAGCCTCATGCCGATCTCCGCCAGCGTCATCACGCGGCTGCTCAGCCATTTCGGGCGCGAAGCGGTGGCGGCCGCCGGCGCCGCGAGCCGCATCGAGATGTTCGCCTTCGTCGTGCCCATGGCGCTCGGGATATCCCTGACGCCGTTCATGAGCCAGAACCACGGCGCGGGCCGCCCGGATCGCATCCGGGAGGCATTCAGGATCGGAACGCGCTTTGCCCTCGTTTACGGGGCGTGCGTGGCGGGCCTGTTTTTCCTGGGGGCGCGATGGTTGGCCGGACTGTTCAGCGCGGATCCGGCCGTGGTCGCCTATCTGGTGGCGTACATCCGCATCATCTCGTTCGGATACGGCATGATGGAGGTGCACCGGTATTGCGGGTTCGTCCTGACCGGGTTGCACAAACCCGTTCAGACGGCGCTGTTGAACGGCATCCGGGTCATCGTGCTGCTCATCCCTCTTTCGTGCGCGGGCGCCTATCTGTACGGCGTGCGAGGCGTGTTTGTGGGGCGGTTGATCACGGACATCACGGTGGGATGCATCGGCTTGGCCTGGGTGCGCCGGGCAACCGGGCGACGCTGAAAGGATGGCATGAGGGGGGCGGCGTTTCGGCCGCGGCCTGGCGCGCGCTTTTGCGCGCTACGGGGCTCCGGCTGGATGAGCCGGGACCATAATTCCACGTCTCATCGCCGTCGCCCCGTATCATCGCAAAATCGCATCGCCATGCCGCGGCTGATCGAAACGCCGCCCCGACCTTGCCTCGCGCGCCCGCGGCCCTCCGGGCACGCTGGGGCGGCGCGCGACGCGGTTCCCGCTCCACGCCCGCCTTTACGAACGCGTGAGCGCCTTGGCGATCGGGGAGAGTTTAATTTGGCCCAGGCGTCCTTGTAGGGATTGCGTTTCGCCATGTAAAGGCGTATCGTAATGGTGTGTGGCGGGGCATGGCCTCGCCCGGACCGTGAACCAGACCAACGAGAGGAGTTCGGATGACCAAGATACTGGTGCTTTATTACTCGATGTACGGGCATGTCGAAGCAATGGCTTCCGCCATCGCGGAGGGGGCGCGATCGGTGAAAGGCGCGGAGGTCACCGTCAAGCGCGTGCCCGAAACCATGCCGCCTGATGTGGCCAGGCGGAATGGCGCGAAACTGGACCAGGCCGCGCCGGTCGCCACGCCGGCGGAACTGGCCGACTACGACGCCATCATCTTCGGAACCCCCACGCGCTTCGGGAACATGGCCGCGCAGATGCGCCAGTTCCTCGACCAGACCGGCGGGCTATGGGCCAAGGGCGGGCTGGTCGGCAAGGTGGGGAGCGTCTTTTCCAGCACCGGCACGGGGGGCGGCAACGAGAGCACCATCATGAGCGTCGTCAACACCCTTGTTCACCACGGCATGGTCTATGTCGGCCTGCCGTATGCCTGCCCGGAACTGACTGATGTCAGCGAGGTCAGGGGCGGCTCGCCCTGGGGCTCGGCGACCATCGCCGGCGCGGACGGTTCGCGCCAGCCCACCGCCAAGGAACTGGCCATGGCCCGCTTCCAAGGCCGGCATGTGGCGAGCCTGGCAACGAAAATTTCAGCGTAGGGTCACGAGTAGGGTCAAGAGCGCGGAAGCATGGCCGGGGAGTTCCCCGATATGCGCACGGACGACCACAACCCTGTCCCCTTCGGCCGGCGGCCGGCACGACGCCTTGGCCGGTTGGTTTCGCCGGGCCTTGCGGTCGCCCTGGCCATGATCGCCCGCGCCGCGGCCGGGGGTGGCGACGTCCCGCTCGCGTTCACGCACCGATTGGAAGCGGCTCCGGTTTCGAAAGGGGTCGTTCAGGAATTCGCCCTCGCCGACCTGGCGTCCGGAAGCGGCCAGGTCCGGGTGCGATCCTCCAACACCAACGCGGTCCATGCCACGATCTCCGGCGGCGTGCTCCGGTTGCGATACGCGTGGAAAAACGCGAACACCGCCAAGCTGACCATGACCCTGGCGGCGCCGGCGTCCGGCACCCGCGTCGTTCATCGATTTTCCGTGAACCGGGCTTTTGGACGCGTCGCCATTGTCGGCCAGTCCGCCCTGACGAATGACGGAACGCATGCGATACAGACGCTCAGGTTGGAAAACCGGACGGGAACGACGTTGCATGGCGTGCGGGTTATGGCGGCGGGGCTGGGCCGGCTGGATTGGATGATCAACCGGACCGGGTTGGACCCCGTCCGGCTGGAGCCGGTTCGGGACATCCCCTGCCATTTGCCGCCGGGTTCCCAGAGGGTGGTGCGGGTGGTTTACGACTCCGCCTATATGACGCAGGCGCTCGCGGGTCGGCCGGCGGCCTATGAAGTCCGCGCGATCCTGAAGCCGGCGCCGGTGAGATCGAGGATTCCCCAGAAAATCATCAACGGGCAGAACTATGAACTGGTCTGGAAAGACGAATTCAAGGCAACGTCCCTCAATCGGGCGAACTGGAACGTGTGGAGTATGCCGAGAAAAGACGGTTATTGGATTCGGGAGGCGGTGTCCGTCGCCGATGGGGCGCTGAGGTTGAAGGCGACGCGGAGAGGGGATTGTTATCGATCCGGCGCCATTTCGACGCAGGGAAAATTCGCCTTTCAATATGGTTACTTCGAAGCGCGGGTCCGGTTCGCCCGGGAAGCGGGGCATTATTTCTGTTTCTGGCTTTTCCCCGATACGGGGTTCGCCAACACGATCGTCAACAGCAGCGTGGATGGCGCCGAAATCGACATCGCCGAGAAGAACCGGAACGACAACTCCCTCTGGCATTGCATTCACTGGGATGGGTATGAAACGGAGCACAAAGTTATCCGCGCCAAAATCAACATGCCGGGATTGAGTGCGGGCTATCATACGGTGGGACTTTTGTGGAAGCCGGACCGGTACGAGTTTTTCGTGGACGGCCAACGCACCCGGACCGTGACCGCGTCGGACACACAGGGCATCTGCCAGGTTCCCTTATGCATGGTTTTGAGCGATGAATTTCTCCGGTCGTGGTCCGGCGATCCGTCCCAGTCGCTTTTCCCGGATAGCACGCGCGTCGATTATGTCCGGGTGTATCACGGACGGTGAGGGCGTGGCTCCTTGGTGTTGAGTCACGACGGTCCTGCTGGTGGATGGCGAGCGGGAAGGCCCGACAAGAGAGAATCCGCGCTAGAGCCCACACGAGACCGGCGCTAATTTACCATTGTGAACAACGGCGAAATATGGATAATAGTCGCCGCAACGTTTCTTGAACCAGATTCCAACTGCCAAGGGGGTTCCCGGAGCTGCCTATGAATGCCAAACATGACGAGA